>DATIEW010000582.1:0-10690 GCA_035455585.1 Vicinamibacterales bacterium
CGGAATGATGAACCCGCCCGTTCGCGGGTTCTGCGCGTTGAGCAGCGCCAGCGCGAGCGGCGAGATATTCTCCGGCTGGAGCGCAAAGTTCGGGTTCAACTGACGGAAGGCGGCGACAATGTTCTCCGCCGTTCGTGCGCCGCTGATCAACCCGAGTGCCGCCGGCAGCACCGCCCGGCTCGAAGCGGTGGGCACGTATCCCGTTTCGGCGTCCGTGTGCTGAAGGCTGCCGAAGAAGAACGCGCGGTCCCGGCGCAGCGGCCCGCCGAGCGTGAACCCCGACTCCAGTCGGCGCATCTCGGGTTTGTCGATGCCGTGCTTCTCGAAGAAGAAATCGTTCGAATTGAACCGATCGCTCTGGCCGAATGCGTACACCGAGCCGCTCAGCGCGTTCGCCCCGCTCTTGGTGACGAGCTGGAAGTTCCCCCCGCCGCTGCGGCCCGTAGACGCGTCGTAGAGGCTCGTCTGCAGTTTCACCTCTTCGATCGTCTCTGGCGCAGGGGCGAGACCCTCGTCGAGCGTGCCGGTGTTCGACAACATGCTGGTGATGTCAACGCCGTTGTACAGCACGCTGTTGCTGGTCTGCTTGGTGCCGTTCACCGACGGCGAAATCGCACCGGTATCGTTGCTCCCCACCGGTGGGATGTCCGCACTCACGCCAGCCGTCGCGGTCAACAGATGCGTGAAGTTGCGCGTGGACGAGGGAATGGACTCGATCTCCTCCGCGCTCAACCGCCGCGTCACGGTCGGCGTCGTCCGATGCAGCACGGGAGAATCCGCCTGCACCGTAACCTCTTCGACCAACCCACCCACTTCGAGCGTCACGTCAATGGTGCGCGGGACAGCCGCCTCGACCAGGACGCCCTGCCGCCTGACGGCCCTGAACCCGTCCAGCTGAAACGTCACCTCGTACGTGCCGGTTGGCAGGGCACTCAGGGTGTAGAAGCCTTCGGCGTTCGTGACTGCTGTCCTGGCCTCATTCGTCGCAACGTTGGTGGCTGAGATCGTAACGCCCGGCATCGCGGCATGATTCTGATCGACCACGCGGCCGTTGAGGGCCCCGCTCGGCCCGCTCTGGGCCCACGCCGTACTCGCAAGGGCCGTCACCGCAAGTGCTAGGAAAAGGCGTAGCGCTGGCATGGAGGCAACCTCCTCAGGACATGCTGGCAGGCCGACAGTTACTAGCCCGGTCCAGCCAGGATCGGCAGGTTATCGGCGTGGTGTGAACCGTCCGCGACAGGACTGTTTCGGCCGCGTTAAATCCTCCGCTGGATCCAGAAGAGACCGATCTGGCCGGCCCGTGGCGTTCGAACCGGCTCACAAGAGGAGGATGGAGGCGATATCCGGCCGAGGGGGGAAGGATTCGGGCGGGGAGGCCGTAGGTCCCGTCACGCGGAGTTTCGCGCAGTTGCGATGCGGGGCGTCACACCCCGGGGGAATCGCGCGCCTCAGGCGCGTTCGGTCGAACGGCGTTCAGGGGAACGACCCAAAACGGACCGGGGAACGTCGGGGGAAGACTGCGGCTTCGTCCACGGACCGGCGCCGGCGTGAACGAGGCGCGCGACCTTGACGTCCCAGACCAGCCCGAGCGCCTGCATCGCGCGAATCGCCATCCAGTTGGCGTCGACCTCGAACCAGGCCAGTCCGTGGCGCGCGCTCGCGGGATGCGCGTGATGGTTGTTGTGCCACCCCTCGCCGAACGTCAGGAGCGCCACCCACCAGTTGTTCGTCGAGTCGTCTCGAGTCGCGAACCGGCGCGAACCCCACTTGTGCGTCGCCGAGTTCACGAGCCAGGTCGCGTGAAGGCCGGCGGTGGTGCGGAAGAAGATCCCCCAGAGCACATAGGGGATCCCGCCGTACGCCAGGAGCGCAACCCCGGCCAGCACGTTCGAGGTCCAGTGCCATTTCGAGAGCGCCACGTGCACGCGGTCCTGCACGAGGTCGGGCACGTAGCGCCCGAGCACCGACGCGTCGTGGTGCATGCCCTGCCCGGTCAGAATCCAGCCCATGTGCGCCCACCAGGTACCCTCGCGCGGCGAGTGCGGATCGCCGTCACGATCGGAGTTCTGATGGTGAATGCGGTGGGTCGCGACCCAGAAGATCGGACCGCCCTCGAGCGCCAGGGTCCCGCACCACGTCAGGATGTACTCGACTGGCTTGAACGTCTTGTACCCACGGTGAGTGAGGAGCCGGTGGTAGCCCATGCCGATGCCGAACATGCCCGCAACGACGTACAGCACGATCGCGGCGAGGATCGCGCCCGAATCGATGAAGAAGAGCGCCGCGATCGCGCCGGCGTGGAAGCCGGTCATCGCGATCGTCGTCACGCGGTTCAGGCCGCGCTGATGCCGGCGGCCGTAGCCGGGTGCTGGCGGGAGTGGTGCCATCGGTCCTCCGTGCGAGTCCCCGGACGATAGCAGCATGGGACGGAAGCGGCTGTAATAGTTCTGTACAAGACGGCCAGGCGACCACGCCGAACCCGCCGGATCCGGGAGACAGAACGCATGCCGAAGCTGTACGACGATCTCGCCGGCTGGTGGCCGGTTCTGTCCGCGCCCGAGGAGTACGCGGAAGAGGCAGCCTTCTACGCGCGAACGCTCGCGGCAGCCTCCGAGCGGCCGCTCCGCGAGGCGCTCGAGCTGGGCAGCGGCGGCGGCAACAACGGGTCGCATCTCAAGTCACGGTTCAGCATGGTGCTCGTCGACCCTTCTCCGGCGATGCTCGACGTGCCCCGCCGGCTGAACCCGGAGTGCGAGCACATCGTGGGCGACATGCGGACGGGTCTTCGAGCGTCTGGGTTTAGACTATGGAAGCCATGACCCTCCGCACCCCTCGCTCGGCAGCCACCCGCATCGCAGCAGCCGTCGCTCTCGCGCTGCTGATCGACGGCCCGCTGACAGGCCAGAGTGCTCCGACCAGGCCCGAGGACGTCGGCCTGTCGTCAGGCCGCCTGCAGCGCGTGACCGATGCGTTCCGGGCCTACGTCGAGGACGGCAGGCTGCCAGGCGCCGTGGTGCTGATCGCCAGGCGCGGGAAGATCGCCTACCTCGAGGCCTTCGGGCATCGCGACCGCGAGGCCGCCGCGCCGATGCATCCCGAAACGATCTTCCGGATTGCGTCGCAAACCAAGGCGGTCGTCAGCGTCGGTGTGATGATCCTCCAGGAGGAAGGCCGACTGCTCGTGGGCGACACGGTCGCGAGGTACCTCCCGGCGTTCGCAAAGACGACCGTCGCCGTGCCGGCTGCGTCCGCCGGCGCGTACGACGTCGTGCCGGCGAAGCGTCCCATCACGATCCGCGACCTGCTGACCCATACGGCGGGGATCGGTTACGGCCAGGGGACGGCAGCCGACCGCTGGAAAGAAGCGGGCATTCAGGGCTGGTACTTCGCCGACCGCAGCGAGCCGATCGCCGAAACAGTCGATCGCATGGCCGCATTACCCTTCGACGCGCAGCCCGGGGAGCGCTGGGTCTACGGGTACGCCACCGATATCCTCGGGGCCCTGATAGAGCGCGTGTCGGGGGAACCGCTCGACGCGTTCCTCCGATCGAGGATCTTCACACCTCTCGGGATGCGCAGCACGCAGTTCTATCTGCCCGACAGCAAGAGGGATCGCCTGGCCGTCGTCTACTCCGCCCGGGGAAGCGGGATCGAGCGGGCGCCCGAAACGGGGGGCATGCTCAGCCAGGGCGCGTACGCCAGCGGGCCTCGGCGGAGCTTCTCCGGCGGCGCGGGCCTGCTCTCCACCGCACCTGACTATGCGCGCTTCCTGCAGATGCTCCTGAATGGAGGAGATCTCGACGGCGTGCGCATCCTGAGCCGCGCGTCGGTGCGCCTGATGACGGTGGATCACCTGAACGGGATTGCCTTCCGGCCGGGTCAGGGGTTCGGACTGGGCTTTTCGATCGTGAAGGATCTCGGCGCGCGCGGAGTCCCTGGATCCGATGGTGAGTACAGCTGGGGCGGCGCATACCACTCGACGTTCTGGGTCGATCCGGCCGAGCAGCTCATCGTCGTCTACATGACCCAGCTCATTCCGGCCGACGGCCTCGACGATCACGGCAAGCTGCGGGCGCTGGTCTATCAGGCCATAGTCGATGGGCAGGAATAAGGGTCGGCAGTCAGTCGGCAGTCGGCAGTCAGTCCGCGTCGCTAGTCAGTCGGCGTTCCCGTCACTGCGCTGCGATCCACGCGGCCACCTGTGATTCCAGCACGTCGAGCGGGAGCGCGCCGTGGCCGACGACCGTGTCGTGGAACGCGCGGAGGTCGAACCGCTCACCGAGTTTCCGTTCCGCGCCGGCGCGCAGCTCCCGGATTCTCAGTTCACCGATCTTGTAGCCGAGCGCCTGCCCCGGCCACACGATGTACCGGTCGATCTCGACGACGATGTCCTGCTCGCTCTTCGGAGCGTTGGCGCGGAAGTAGTCGATGGCCTGCTCCCGGCTCCATCCCATCGCGTGCATTCCGGTGTCGACGACGAGCCGGACCGCGCGCCACATCTGGTAGGTGAGCTGGCCGAACTTCGAGTAGGGATCCGTGTAGAAGCCCATCTCCCCGCCGAGGAGCTCCGCATAGAGCGCCCACCCCTCGACGAACGCCGTGAAGCTCGAATGGCGCCGGAACTCGGGCAGGTCCTCCATCTCCTGGGCGATCGCAATCTGGAGGTGGTGCCCTGGCACCGCTTCGTGCAGCGTCAGCGCTTCCATCTCCCACTTCGGTCTCGCATCGAGCTTGTACGTGTTCGCGTGCATGTTCCCCGGACGGCCGGACCTCAACGACCCGAGCTCGTAATACGCCGTCGTCTGGGAAGGCGCGATGGCCTCGGGCACGGCGACAACGCCGTACGGTGTCTGCGGAAGACGCCCGAAGAGCCTGGCCAGCTCGGGATCGGCGCGCTTGGCGATGTCGCGATAGCCCTTCAGCAGGTCGTCCGCGCTTGTATGGTAGAAGCGCGGATCGGTCCGGAGGAAACGGATGAAGTCCTCGAAAGACCCCGAGAAGCCGGTCGAGGCGAGCACACGATCCATCTCGGCGCGAATGCGCTTGACCTCCGACAGCCCGATTCCGTGAATCCGTGCCGGTGTGAGGTCGGTCGTCGTGTGCCATCGCACGTTGTACGCATAGAGGTCCGCTCCCGACGGAAGCGCCGAGACGGCTATGGGCTCGCGGCATCTGGGCAGGTAGCTCTTCGTCAGGAACTCGTGGAGCCGGCGGAACGCTGGCGCGAGCCGGTCGGAATAGGCCGCCGTGGCGCGCCTGACGAGAAGCCCTCGATCGGCTTCGTCGATCGTTGCCGGAAAGCGGGTGAAGGCGTCGAGCAGCGGGCTCTGGAGCGGCTCGTCCGCGATCAGGCCGCTCACCTGACCGGCAACGTCGCGGATGGCAATCCGCGGCGGAGTCATGCCAGCCTGCATGCCGGACTCGAGCAGCGCGATCGTCTGATCGACGAGCGCCGGCACTCCCTCGAGGCGCGCGATGACGTTCTCGTAGTCCCTGCGTGACGCCGCCGGCATAAGCGAGAGAACTCGCGGTACGTCCTGCTGGATCCCCTCCAGCTGGTTGATCGGCATCCTCAGGTTGTGGGGGATGACGCCACGGATCGGAAGGGCATCGTTGTGAAACTCGAGCCCCTGCAGCGCGCTTTCGAGCAGCTGGCGGTAGAGGTCGTACGTGAGCCGATCGCCGGAGGAAAGCCCGGCGCGATCGATCGAGGCCAGCTCGGACGCGCTCCTGCGCAGATACGCGGCGCGTTGCTCGATGGCCCGGGCCGAATAGTCGGTCCAGCGTGCATCCTGTCCCGGATACCCGACCACGGTGGCCAGCTCCGGGTACTCGGTCATCCAGTAGCGCCAGTCCCGATCGAGCTGCGCCCGGAGCGCCTGAGGCGGACCGTCGCCGGACTGGGCGGCGATCATCGAGCCGACGAGCGGCAGCCCCAGGACCGTGAGCAGAGTCAGCATGCCGACGATCTTACTTACGTGGGGCTCCGCCCCACACCCCCGCCTTCGCGCCAGCGCTGCGGCGGCCGTCCCGCCCGGCTCGCAGGCGTGCCGTGCGCGCCTCAGTCGTGCTTGCACGGAGAATCTGATGCATTCGTACCATTCTGGCTGTGCAAGCGCGGCTGGGTGATCAATGGGCAATGGCACGGTGCTGTGAAAGTCAGCGGCGGGCGCTGGCGTCGCCGTCGAACTCCCGCCGGCCCGGCGCCTGCTCGGGGCCGACGCGCCCGGCGACGATCTCCGCGCGAGCGTAGCTCTCAGGACGGATGGGCGCGCCTGCCATTCCGCGCAGCAGCGCGAGCTGACCGACGTGCGTCAGCGCGTCGGCGAGGGGACCCTGGATGAGCTGCTCGACCGAGCCGGCAAACGGCCCCTCAGCGGCAAGCTCGCGATCGAGCGCGGCGAGCCCCTCGAAGAACCGGCGCACCTCCGTGTTCCAGTCGTCGCCGCCCTCGGCCTTCCACACGTACTCGCCGCGCGCGATCGTTGCGCCCCAGGCCATCAGGTCGGCCAGATGGGCCACGATCTGAACGGGGCGCCGGGTCGCCGGACCGAACCCGGCAAGGGCGAAGTCCTCGGGCACGTCGCGCAGCACCTTGGCGGCACGATAGGCCAGGGTGGCGACCAGGTGCCGCAGTACTGTGCGCGCTGGATCCAGGGTCGGCGAATCGCTCGAAGCATGAGGCGGCTGCATGCCGTGATTATCCACCCGAATCCGCGTCGAATCTCGGCCGGCCCGGCCTGAAGGCCGGTGAGCGAAACATGGTGCACTGCGCTCGCGTACAATCGCCTCTGTGGATTCGTCTGTGTGGGCGCAGATCGATCAGTGGATAGATGGCGCCGTCGACGACTCTACGCCAATCCCGCATTAGTGCGCATGTCGTTGAGTACGGGCCGCGCGTTGGTCTACATACACTGGCCGTCGGGATTCTCGACGGCCTCGATGCCGTGATCTTCTTCGGCGTGCGGAACGGCACGCCTCCAGCCAGGGTCTTCCAGGCGATCGCGGCGGGGCTGCTCGGACGCGACGGGTTCAGCGGGGGTGGTCCGACGGCCGCACTGGGCGTCGCGTTGCATTTCTTCATCGCGTTCACGATCGTAGCCGTGTTCCTGTTCGCGAGCAGGCACGTTCCCGCGCTGAGTCGAGCTCCCTGCATCGCTGGCCCCGCCTACGGGATTGCTGTCTATCTCGTCATGAACTTCGTCGTCATTCCCCTCTCCGCCACGAGTGGCGGGTCCTTCACCGTGCCGGTCGTGCTGAATGGCGTACTGATTCACATTGTGGGGTCGGGCTGCCCGCAGTGCTCGCCGCCCGGGCGGCCGTTTCAGGATCGCAGGCACCCGAATCCCGGCGGCCGGCCGCTCGATCCAGGCCCCCACGTTAGCCGGCTGCCGAAAAACGCGCGGCCTGAACGGGAAGGGACCTGTGGGGACGGCACTGCGCCGAGATTGCCCCTGTGGTCGGAAGCGGCGACCAGCCCGCGGCGTGATGCAACCCTGCCGGACGCCGTCCCGCCCCACCCCCACCGTCGCGGCCGGACGAACCTGCCAGGAGAGTCAGTGATGACGGGCGGTTCGAGGTTGTTGGCTCGAGGTCCTTGACTTCTCGATCTCACGATCTCCTGATCTCCTGATCTCCTGATCTCCTGTCCGCATTCTCCTGATCTCCTGACCTCCTGTGATTCACCGGGCGAGCTCGAACAACCGGACAGGCCAGCCCTGCCACCGGGCTGACGCGACAGGACGGAAGTCGCGCGATGCGGAGAGCGCGTCCAGCAGGTCCTCGCACCCGCCGCCGGGCAGCGCGCAGTTGACGCTGACGTGGGTGACGCCGCGGCTGCGAAGCAACGCGAGCGTCCGCGGATCGGGAAACCCGTTCAGGCCTTCGGCCAGCGTGTAGTAGCCGGCGGGAATGTACCCGCTGTAGCCGTTCACCATCTGCGACCAGTGCCACAGCGAGAAGTACATGAAGCTCGTGTTGTCGGCCAGCCCCATGGGATCGGTGTTGAACGGGAACTCGGCCAGGACCACCCCGTGGAGGCCGCGCAGCGGCTCGTAGATCGGAGGCGGATCGCGCCACACCGGCTGCAGCGTCAGAACCGGCCGGACGTCGATCGCCGTCGCCGCGACGAGCAGCCCCAGGATGACGCCGCCGCTGGCTCGGCTCCGACCGTGCAGGATCCGTCGCACGCCGAAACCCGCCAGCACGGCCAGCGTCATGCCGACGACGATGCTGAATCGCGCGGGGACACGGACGGCCTTGAACGGAAGGGCGTACTCGTAGAGATACGGATAGAGCGTGCCGTGCAGGCCGAGCGAGCCGTCGAAGGCCACGAGCAGCCCCGCGGCGTACGCCACGCGCGTCACCCCGATCGGCGGGAACGCGCCGACGGCCGCGAGCGCCAGCGGCACGACACCCGGGAACAGGGCGCGTTCGACCGGCCCCTGCGCCATCAGGTCGCCGTAGGTCGCGCTGCGATGGTGCGGGCGGAGATAGTCCATCCGCTCGGCGCTGAAGCGCTCCACGGCGCCGCGATCGCGCTCTCCCTTGATTTCGTGAGCGGCAATGTAGACCCTGGCCAGCGGCGTCGCCAGCAGGACCGCGAGCAATGCCGCCCCCGCGCCGGGAATCAGCAGGGCGCGCCGCCGCCCGCGCGCGAATACCAGGAGTACCGCGAGAATCGCGCCGGCGTGGAGCACGAAGAACAGCGCGTAATACATCGCCGAGTACAGTTGCGCCGCGACACACAGCGACGCGGCGATGGCGTACCGGATCCGCGCCGTCGCGGCGAACCGGTGCAGGGCCAGCAGCGCAAGCGGCAGCCAGTGCGCCATCTGCAGCTCGAAATGGCTGTAATGTTCGAAGCGATACGGGTAGAACCCGAACAGGAGCGCCGAGACGAAGGCTGCGCGCGACGAGCCGGTGAGCTGCTGCACCAGGAGAAAGATCCCGATCGCCGACAGCAGGAACCCGGACAGGAACAGCACGTTGTAGACATGCACCGGATGCACGCCGAGCGCGAGCAGTGGCGCCGCCGTCACCGCCGGCAGCAGCATCGAGTCCGAGTAGGTCAGCGTCAGAGGGTCGGGATGGAAGATGTTGGCATCGAACAGCGGACGGGGATCGCCGCGGAGCTGCTGGTACACCCATCCCATCCGCCAGATCGAGAACAACGGGTCCCCGAGGTCCGGAACGCCGTCCATGTGCCGGAGCTGTGCGTGCAGCACGAGCACACCGAACCCGCAGACGCCGACCGCGGCGAACGCCAGTGCGCCCCACTGCAACGGCCCCGCCGGCGGCTCCGGGTCGGCCGCGCGGCGAAACACTGCTTCGCGCAGCCGCCGTCGCGCAGCAGCGCTCAGGCCCAGTGCACCGGCCGTTCGATCGAGGGCAATCCTCAGGACGACGAGCGCCGCCAGAAGCGCAAACGGCCGCTCGACCCCTCGCGCCGAGACGCGCAGGCCGAATACTTCCGTGTAGAAGCCGCCCGTCAGGACGATCACCAGGACCAGGGTGAGCAGGGCGAGAGCAACGGCATCGAGGAGAACGATGGGTCGGAAGCGAAGCATAAAGAATGCTGAGTGCTGAATGAGCTGAATGCCGGGTGCTCCAGGCTTCGACGGAAGAGTATCGACTGAACCCGACGCAATGTCACCTCCTTCCGCGGTTCTCGGTTCGCAGTTCGCGGTTCGCAGTTCGCGAGTCGCCAAGTCCCCGGAACCCGGACCCCGGATCCCGCGTTTGGCGATTCGTTAACCCCGCCCGAAGCCGTGCGTGATACCAGTCAAACGCTGTCCGGCCGCCGGTTCGATTCGCGAACCTGCGTGCGGCTGCCATCGTAGTTACCCGCATGCTTCAGGAGCTGCGCTACGCCGTCCGCGTGATCGCCAGGGATCGCTGGTATTCGGCGGTGGCGGTCACCGCGCTGGCGCTCGGCATCGGCGTCAACGCCACGGTGTTCACGCTCGTCAACGCGGTGCTCATCCGGGGATTGCCGTTCGGGGATTCCGGCAGCCTCTACATGCTGGGTCTGCGCTCCTCGTCCGGCGGCAGATCGAGCGTCTCGTACGCCGACCTGCAGGACTGGCGCGCGCAGTCGCGGACCTTCGAGGCCATCGGGGCTTTCACCAACTCGAGCATGAACATCAGCGACGATCATGGCGTGCCCGAACAGGCCCAGGGCGCGTGGCTGACGGCCAACGCCTTCCGGATCCTGGGTCAGCAGCCGCACCTCGGCCGGGACTTCCTTCCCGACGACGACCGCAAAGGCGCCGAGCTGGTCGTCATCCTCGGCTACAGCATCTGGCAGAACCGATACGGCGGCGATCCGTCGGTGCTTGGCCGCCCGATCCGCATCAACAGCCAGCCGGCCACGATCGTTGGCGTCATGCCCGAGAACATGAAGTTCCCGACCAACGCGGAGCTGTGGGCCCCGTTCGTGCCGACCGGGAATCAGGAGAAGCGGACCTGGCGCGGGCTGGGGGTCTTCGGGCGGCTGAAGCCCGGCGTGCGACGCGCCGAGGCCCAGACCGAGATGAACGGCATCGCCGGACGTCTGGCAACCGAGTATCCGGAGAACAAGGAGCTGACGGGAGCGTCCGTCGAGACCTTCAACGAGCGATTCAACGGCGGGGAGATCCGCACGGTCTTTCTCGTGCTCCAGGGCGCCGTCGGGTTCGTGCTGCTGATC
>DATIEW010000583.1:0-2043 GCA_035455585.1 Vicinamibacterales bacterium
CGTAGCAGCGCCATGCGGGTAGGCCGGACGAGCTCGCCGATGGAGTCGAGGAACATCCCGAGCGCCCGGGGCACGTCGACGCCGGCGGCCAGTACGCCGGAGAACCCGCGCAGCAGCCGGGCCACGGCGACTCCGTCCCACGGCTCGCCATTGGCGGAAATCGCCGTCACGGCGGCCGGCGCCGCCCGGGTGACGGCCAGCTCGCGCACGAGCCGCTGCCGATCCAGCGCATGACGCAGGACCGCCTCGAGCTCTCGCGCTGTGAAGCCGTCCGAGATCGTGAAATCGGCGCTGTCCTCGTCTTCGCCGCTCGCACCCACCGCGACGACGAGAGTGTGGGGGGCGATCTCCCGGGCGGCCCCCACGAACGTCGCCAGGGCGCCGGCGGAACCCGTGGTCTCACGGAGGATGACGTCGATGTCGACCAGCCGGAGCGTGCGGAGGGCGTCGCTGTCGGTCCGCGCCTCGAAAATGGAGAACGCGGTCAGCGACCTGGCCACCCGCGCCCGTAGCCGGTCGTCGGCCGTCAGGACCAGGACGGTGTTCACGCGATTGCCGCGGGTGTCATCGGTGCCAGGGGGAACTCGACGGTGAAGACCGCGCCGCCGGTCGGACGATTCCCGGCGCGCAGCCGGGCGCCGTGGGCCTGGGCGATCCCGGACGAGATGGCCAGGCCCAGCCCGGAGCCGCGCGCCTTGGTCGTGAAGAGCGGCTCGAACACTCGCTCCAGCAGCTCGGGCGGGATGCCCGGTCCGTTGTCGGCCACGGCCACGACCACGTGCGCGTCCCCGCGCGTCACCTCGACGGTGACGGTGCCTCCGCTGGGCGCCGCGTCGTGGGCGTTGAGCAGGAGATTGAGGAACAGCTCCTCCATCTCCTGATGATTACCTAGCACCACGCACGGCTCGGTGCCCAGCCCCACGGTCATCGTGAGGCCTTTCTCCTCGAGCGACGGCTGCACCAGCTCGACGGCTTCGGTCAGCGGTGTGCGCACGTCCACCGGATGGCGAGGCGCGCCGGCCGGCCGCGACAGGGTCCGCAACCGGTCGAGCAGGCGCTGGATGCGAGCGATCTCCCGGGAGGAGATCCGGCCGAACTCCTCGAGGAACCGCGCATCGCCCGGCCGTCGCGGCAACAGCTGCGTGAATGTCTTGATGGCCACCAGCGGGTTCTTGATTTCGTGCGCGATGCCGGAGGCGAGCGTCTGGAAATAGACGAGTCGTTCCGCCCGCCGGCGCTCGACCTCCAGCTCCTTGAGCGGCGTGAGGTCGCTGAAGACAGCGACGGCGCCGAGCACGGCGCCAGCGGGATCGCGCACCGGCGAGACCGTGCAGATGACCGGGCGGCTTGCCGGCCCCTTGGCGGGGGGGACCACCATCGGCAGGTCGACCTCCGGCTGTGTGCGGAGCTGGCCGTCGACGACCGTGGCCTGCAGGGGTTCGGCCAGGCAAGCTGGTAGTGCGGACGTCGGACCGCCCCGGGTCGTCTCCGCGGGTAATCCGGTGAGCTGCTCCGCGGCGCGATTGAACATCGCTATCCGCCCCACGGCATTGATGGCGACGACCCCGCTCTCCATCGTGGCCGCGATGTTTTCCAGATACTCGTTGGCCACCGTCACGGCCGCGTAGAGCTGCGCGTTCTTGATGGCCACGCCAGCTTGGTTGGCCAGCGTCATCAACAGGTCCAGGTCCTGCTGATAGAACGCGTCGCCTGACAGCTTGGGGCCTACCGCGATCATCGCGATCAGCGAATCCTCCGCAAGCACAGGGAGCAGCAACGACCAGTTGGCTTCGGAGAGGCGCTCATGAAGCGCCTCCGCGACGGCCTCCCGCTCTCGAGCGACCTCGTCGGCGAGCACTGGCGCCTGGGCCGCATCGACCGCGGCGACGATTTCCATCGGCGCCTCCAGCGGAGCCTTGAACCGTCCGACATCATGCGGCGTGTCTACCATCGCGCAACGAAAGCGTCCGTCCTCCCGCAGGTAGAGCGCCACTCCTTCCGCTGCTGTGGACCGTACCACTGTCGTGCCGATGAACGCCAGTA
>DATIEW010000584.1:0-7873 GCA_035455585.1 Vicinamibacterales bacterium
CGACAGCTACGTGTTCGGCCGCAGCGTGAACGAGGTGCGGACCGGCCTGGGCCGCATCCTCGCGCGGGAGGCGCCCGCCGACGTCGATGTCGTCGTGCCGGTCCCCGACTCCGGTGTGTGCGCCGCGATAGGCTACGCAGAGGAAGCGGGCCTGCCCATGAAGATGGGCCTGATCCGCAACCACTACATCGGGCGCACGTTCATCCAGCCGCAGCAGTCCATCCGGCACTTCAACGTCAAGGTGAAGCTCAACCCCGTCCGGAGCATTCTCGAAGACAGGCGGGTGGTCCTGCTGGACGATTCGATCGTGCGCGGCACGACGAGCCGCAAGATCGTGAAGATGGTCAAAGCGGCCGGCGCGCGCGAGGTGCACCTCCGCATCAGCTGCCCGCCGACCGTTTCGCCCTGCTTCTACGGCGTCGACACGCCGAGCCGCGCCGAGTTGATCGCGGCGACTCACAGCATCGACGACATCAGGAAGTACGTCGAGGCCGACAGCCTCGCCTACCTGAGCCTGGAGGGGCTCAGACAGGCCGTCGGCACCCAGCAGACGTCGTACTGCACGTCCTGCTACACGGGCGTCTACCCGGTGGCATTCCCCCGCGACGAGCAGGCGTATCTGCAGCTTGCGCTGAAGGCGGTCGACTGATCGAGATGGCCCGCACCGCGGTCGTGCTGCTGCTCGTGGTGGGTGTCTTCGGACCCGTCGAGGCCCAGCGCACGCCGCCTGTCTCCGCCGGGCAGGTCCGCAGCGCGATCGACAGCCTCGGTTCGCTCGAGTTCCCCGTACGCACGGCCGCGGCGCGCACCGTCCGACGCGCGCCGCCCGACCTGGCCGTGCCAGCGCTGCTCCAGGCGGTGACGCAGCATTCCGACGGTTACGTCCGGTTTCGCGCGCTCGTCCTGCTTTCCGGCTTCAACGACCCGCGGACGAGGGACGCGATGGCGCAGGCTCTCGCGGAGCCCAACGACCGCCTGCGCGCGGTCGCCTACACTTACTTCGAGCACAACCGCGACAAGACCGTCGCATCCCGGCTGCTCGACGCGCTGAAGCGCGAGGAGTCGGAGTTCGTCCGGCCCCCCCTCACGCGGGCGCTCGCTGCCTACGGCGACCTGCCGGAGGTGCGGAAGGTGATGTCCGATCTCGTGATGAGAGGCCAGGCGTTCTTCCGCAGCGTCGTCATCGAGGCTCTCGGAGACTATGAGGCCGCGTACGCGCTGAAGCCGATCATCGAGGTGGCGAAGGTCAACGGTCCGCTGCAGGACGATGCGGCGCTGGCGCTGGGGAAGATCGGGGACAAGGCCGCTCTCCCGATTCTCGCGCAGCTCCAGCGCTCGGCGCCGAGGGAGTCCCAGCCGGCCATCGCCGCGGCGATCTGCCTGCTCGGCGTCAACTGCGCGTCGCACCAGCCGTTCATCGTCCGGACGCTGGAATTCGCCGCGGACAATCCGGGATTTCAGGAGCTGCTCCGCTCGTCTGCGGCGGCGCTGGCGGTGCTCGCCGTGGATGGACACGAGGCATCGGCCGCCGAGCTCGTCCGGCGCGGCGGTCCGGCCAGGGATCCTGCGCGGGCCGCGCTGGCGCTCGGGCTCGGCACGGTGGCGCTCCGGAACACGCCGCTGCTGCTCAGACTGCTCGAAGAGCCCGCGCTGCTCGAACCGGCGGTGGAGCTTCTTCGCGAGGCCTTCGACATGCTCGACGAGGACTACGAGGAGGAGCGGTTCTTTGCGACCGTGAGGCGCGCGTACTGGCAGGCGCCCGAGGGGTCGACCCCCAGGAAGGTCGCCGAGACCCTCGTGCAGAAGCTCGAGTTCTGACCTGCTCCTTCTCATGGACTACAGACAGTCCGGCGTCGATATCGAGGCAGGGAGCGACGTCGTGCGGCGGATCCGATCGCTCGCGCGGGGGACGTTCACGCCGGGCGTGCTCTCGGATATCGGATCGTTCGGGGGGTTGTTCCACCTCGCCAGCCGCGCGTTCTCGGATCCCGTGCTGGTGTCGAGCGCCGACGGCGTCGGCACCAAGCTCCGTCTGGCGTTCATGACCGGGATTCACTCCACGGTCGGCGTCGACCTCGTCAATCACTGTGTCAACGACATCCTGGTGCAGGGCGCCGAGCCTCTCTTCTTTCTCGACTACCTGGCGACCGGCCGGCTCGATCCCGACGTGGCCGTGGAGGTCGTCACCGGGCTGGCCGCGGCCTGCCGGGAGAACGGCTGCGCCCTGCTCGGCGGCGAAACCGCCGAGATGCCGGGGTTCTACGCCGACGGCGAGTACGATCTGGCGGGCTTCATCATCGGGGTCGTCGAGCGCGATCGAATCGTCGACGGCCGCGACATCCGTGCCGGCGACGTCCTGATCGGTGTGCCGTCCTCCGGGCTGCACACGAACGGCTACTCGCTGGCGCGGCGGATTGTGTTCGACATCGCCCGCATGCGAATCGACACCGAGGTTCCCGAGCTTCGAGGCACCATCGGCCAGCTGCTGCTCGTGCCGCACCGATCGTACCTCGAGCTCGTGCGGCCCCTGCTTCGGCTGCGCGTCGTGAAGGGGATGGCACACATCACCGGCGGCGGCATCACCGACAACCTGCCTCGAATCCTGCCCGCCGGTCTGGCCGCGTCGATCGAGCGCTCGAGCTGGACGCCGCCGACCCTCTTCGCGTGGCTGCAGCGCATGGGCGCGGTGAGCGACGCGGAGATGTTCAGGACGTTCAACATGGGTATCGGGCTGATTCTCGTCTGCGGCGCCGAAGACCAGGAGCGCGTCCGGGGGGTGCTGGCGTCGGCCGGTGAGCCGGGGGGAGTCCGGATTGGCGAAGTGCGCGCCCACGGCGAGGGTGTGGAGTACCGGTGAAGAGGGATACGCAGCCGCCGGGAGGGGTTCCGCCGGCGATCGCGGTGCTGATCTCCGGCCGCGGCACCAACCTGCAGTCGCTCATCGACGCCGTTGCCGGCAAGCGGCTCCGCGCCCGAATCGGCGTCGTCGTGTCGAATCGTCCGGATGCGGGCGGGCTGGCCCGGGCGCAGGCGGCCGGCATCGAGACTCTTGTGATGGATCATCGCGCGTTCGACACGCGAGACTCGTTCGATGCGGCGCTCGCGCGCGAGCTGCGCGCCCGGAACATCTCGCTCGTGTGTCTCGCGGGGTTCATGCGGGTCGTCGGCCCACCCCTTCTCGAGGGGTTTCCGCACGCGATCCTCAACATCCACCCGTCGCTGCTCCCGGCGTTCCCGGGCCTCGACGCCCAGCGCCAGGCGCTCAACCACGGCGTGAGGGTCAGCGGCGCGACGGTTCATCTCGTGACTTCCGAACTCGACGGCGGTCCGATCGTGCTCCAGGCCTGCGTGCCGGTGCGGGACGATGACACGGTGGACAGCCTGTCGGCGCGGATCCTGATCGAGGAGCACCGTATCTACCCCGAAGCAGCGGGACTGATCCTGGCCGGCGGCTGGAGGATCGAGGGACGCCGGTTCGTTCGAGCGATGGACCGGCCGCTTCTGGAGGAGTAGGGGCGTTCTCTGAAGTAACAGCCGCTGTCAGCTCCCAACTTCCAATTCCCAACCCCCAAGGTTCCCCAGGAGACGGGCGTGAGTGCCATTGGGAGTTGGGAGTTGGAGATTGGGTGTTGACACGGCTTTAGCAGGCCGCTGAAGAAGCCCGGCCTGATGGGCAATGGCTATGGGCCATGGCTAAACAGGCGCATTTGACCCATGTGCCATTGCCCATTTGCCATTCAGGATGCGTTTTTCAGCATCCTGTTAGAGAGCGGTCCAGCGGTCAGGCCTGTTCGGCCGGTTGGAGCGTCAGCAGCGCTACCTCTGGCGGGCAGTTCACCCGGATCGGGACGTAGACCGTCCCGACGCCCCGGCTGACGAAGATGCTCGTACGGTCCCGCCGCCCCTTCCCGTAGATCACCGGGTACTCGCGGGCGGCGACGGCTCCCAGACCAGGCAGCACGATCTGGCCGCCGTGGGTGTGTCCGCTCAGCATCAGCGGCACGTCCAGCGCTGCGGCTTCGATCAGACGCTTGGGCGTGTGCGCAAGGAGCATCGTCGTCGTCGATGCGCCGTGGAGCACGCGTGCGATGTCGGACGGGCGGCGCGTCCAGTACCGGATGCCCGCGACGTCGAGCTTCTCTCCGCGCAGGGTGAGCCCGGTGCGCTCATCGCGGAGCACCGTGAAACCGCGCGCCGCGAGCGCGGCGGGCATGTCGCGATCGTCGTCGTGGTTGCCCAGGACGGCGAGCACTCCATGCGGCGCCGAGAGCGGCGCCAGCGCGTCGGCCGCCTCCGAGACGTACCTGCGGTCTCCCCATGTGACGTAGTCGCCGCCCAGGACGATGAGGTCGGGCCGTTCGCTCATGATGAGCCGAACCGCAGAATCGACCAGTTCCCGCCCGACCGTCCTGCTGCGATGGACGTCGGTGAGGAACCCGATGCGCAGGCCGGCGAGCGCCTCGGGAAGGTTGGAGACAATCAGCGTTTCGCGCGTCACCCCGACGTGGTGGCGCTCGTACAGGAACCCGTGCGCGGCCGTCCCGGTTGCCGCGCCGATGCCGATTGCGGCGAGGCTCCGCAACGCATGGCGCCGGGTCGGACCCGTGGAGCGGGATGGCGGCATCGGCGACTATGTTAGCGCGCGCCGCGCGCCATGGTGCGCGGGGCATAGGGGGTATAGTAGGAGGCCGCCTGTCTCGTGCCATGACGCCCCGCAGCATGACCATCGACGAGCAGTTGAGACACCTCATCCACGGCTGCGTGGATGTCGTGCGTCCCGACGACCTGAGGGCCAAGCTCGAACGATCGCAGCACAGCGGACGCCCGCTCGTCGTCAAGGTCGGATTCGATCCGACGGCGCCAGACCTGCACCTCGGGCATACGGTGCTGATTCGCAAGATGAAGCACTTCCAGGATCTCGGCCACCGGGTCGTGTACGTGGTTGGCGCCTTCACGGCGCTCATCGGGGATCCGACGGGCCGATCGAAGACCCGGCCACCGCTCTCGCGAGAGGAGATCGACCGCAACGCGGAGACCTACAAGACCCAGATCTTCAGGATCCTGGACCCGCAGAAGACCGAGGTGAGGTTCAACAGCGAGTGGCTGGAGCCGCTCGGCAGCTACGGCTGGATCCGGCTGGCGGCCAAGTACAACGTGGCGCAGATGCTCGAGCGCCGCGACTTCCGGAAGCGGTACGAGTCGGGGCAGCCCATCGCGATCCACGAATTCCTTTATCCGCTGGCCCAGGCATACGATTCGGTGGTGCTCGAAGCGGACGTGGAGCTCGGCGGAACCGATCAGCTCTTCAACTTGAACGTCGGCCGCGACATCATGCCGGCATTCGACCTCGAGCCGCAGGTCGTGATGACGACCCCGCTGCTCGAAGGACTCGACGGCGTCGAGAAGATGTCGAAGAGCGCCGGCAACTACGTCGGCGTCACCGACGCGCCCTCGGAGATGTTCGGGAAGCTGATGTCGATCTCGGACGACCTGATGTGGAGGTACTACGCCCTGCTGACCGATCTGCCAGAGGAGGAGGTGCTGGCGAAGCGCGCGGCCGTTTCCGCCGGTAGGCTGCACCCGAAGCAGGTCAAGCTGGATCTGGCGCGGGGCATCGTGCGGGAGTTCCACGGAGATGCCGAAGCCGGCCGGGCAGCCGACGACTTCGAGCGGCGGTTCTCGCGGCGCGAAGTGCCGCAGGATCTTCCGGAGAGACCCATGGTGGCGGGCACCCTGATCGAGCATCTCCTGCTCGAAGCCGGCCTGGCCCGGTCCGGCGGCGACGCCACCCGCAAGGTGCAGCAGGGCGCGGTACGGATCGATGGAGAGAAGTTCACCGTGCCGCGCGCGCCCGTCGGACGAACGGGGACGTTCGTCCTCCAGGTGGGGCGCCGGATGTGCCGCGTGGTCGTCCTGAAGGACAGCGACCTGGTCGTGACGACGTTTGCCAGCGCGGAGGCGGGGGAGGACGCCTGGATTATCATGAGGGACCGGGGACAGGTCGACGTGCTGCACAGCTCCCGCGAGCAGGCGGTCGCGCGGGCCCGCGAGGTCGCACAGGCTCTGCACGGACGCGTGTTCGTCTTCGAGAACGAGAGGCTGACCGAGGAGGACGGATGATTGGATTGCGCAGGGTCCGGGTGGCCCGGGCGGCTCTTCTGCTGGCACTGGCAGCGGGGTCCTCAGCGCAGCAGCGTTCCCCGGAGGATTACGCGAAGCTTCTCGAGGGTGCGGAGCGTGTCGCGCGCATGCAGGTGCCGCGAGTGGTGGACGCGCTGCAGCTCCAGCCCGGCATGAAGGTGGCCGACCTCGGATCGGGCTCGGGCCTGTTTACCAGGCCGATCGCGAAGGGCATCGCCCCGGGTGGGATCGCCTATGCGGTCGACATCGATCGGGGCCTGCTGCAGATCGTCGAGAGGTCGGCCAGGGATTCCGGAATCGACAACATCCGTTCCGTGCTGGCCGGGGCCGACGACCCCCGCCTGCCCGAACAGGTCGATCTAGTGCTGATCTGCGACACCCTGCATCACATCCCCGACCGGGGCGCGTATCTCCAGGGGCTGCGCAAGTACGTCGGCCCGGGTGGGCGCGTCGCGGTCATCGATTTTTCGGAACGCTGGCCGGAAGGGCACGAATCGATGCGCTACACGGCCGTTCAGCTCGAGTCCTGGATGAAGGACGCCGGCTTCGTCCGGATCGCCTCGCACGACTGGCTGGAGAACGCCTTCTTTCTGATGTACCGGGCAAACTGAGGCAGGGTGCGGCAAACCGCGGCCTCAAGAGAAAATGGCCAGCGCGCAAGGGAGGCGAGACGACGTCGCGCCAGATCGCGGCAAATCGTTGGGAAAGCTAGACATAAGCTGCCAATACGGGACGCCGTGAAGCGGCCGGTTGTCACGCTGTCGCGAGGTTGACACCTCCTCCTGCCGGCCCTATATTCCAGGATACCGAGCGTGACCCGGCCTGGTGATCGGAGATTGCTTCCGGCGACGGCGGCATTTTTTTGGGCCGGCGCTCCCCGGACCCGGGACCCAGGACCCCGACCGGGCTGCGACCGTGTTGACAGGGTGTTACGAGTTCTGTAATATTGAAAGGTTCCCCTGAAGCCGAAACGGCTCGACGGGGGGCTGCGGGTTCTTTGAAAACTGGATAGAACGTGCAAGCACTTTACCGACGTCCGTCGTCGGTGCCGTGTCGGGACTGGTCCCGATGGGGCGCCGGGGGCGCGAAGTCGGGCCCGTCGAGTATCAGCGGGTGGCGTTGCGGGCCTCTCCGGATTCCGGCTCTGCCGGCGGTCAGGGGGGCGGCGTGCCGTCCCGGTCGCAGTTCGGCCGGGTCGGGCGGCAGCGAACCACCCACACTTGACGAACTGAACAACGTGAAGAGCCAAGTCAACAGGCGCTCGCGTTAAACGGGTTGGTCCCGCCGGACGCCTCGTGAGAGGCAGGCGGGCGAACCGCTTTAACTTGAGAGTTTGATCCTGGCTCAGAATCAACGCTGGCGGCGTGCCTAACACATGCAAGTCGAACGCGAAAAGGGCTTCGGCCCCGAGTAGAGTGGCAAACGGGTGAGTAACACGTGGGTGACCTGCCTTCGAGTGGGGGATAACGTTCCGAAAGGAGCGCTAATACCGCATGACATCCTGCGTTTGGAGACGCGGAGATCAAAGCCGGGGATCGCAAGACCTGGCGCTTGAAGAGGGGCCCGCGCCTGATTAGCTGGTTGGTGGGGTAACGGCCCACCAAGGCGACGATCAGTAGCCGGCCTGAGAGGGCGGACGGCCACACTGGGACTGAGACACGGCCCAGACTCCTACGGGAGGCAGCAGTGGGGAATTGTTCGCAATGGGCGCAAGCCTGACGACGCAACGCCG
>DATIEW010000585.1:0-6317 GCA_035455585.1 Vicinamibacterales bacterium
TGGAGCACCGGCGTGAGCTGGCCCGACGCCAGCGTGTCGCTCACGAGCCGATAGCCGCCGTAGCACAGGCCGAAACCCGCAAAGGCGATGACGCACACCTCGACGACGAAGGCGGCCAGCCGCTGCGCGCCGGGATCGAACTTCGAGACCAGGTAGTCGACGCCCAGATGGCCGCGCTCGCGGTACGTCAGTGCGCTTCCAAGGAGCGAGACCCAGACCAGCAGGTAGATCCCCAGCTCCTCCGTCCAGTCGCTCGGCGGAATGCCGGGCCAGTAGCGCGACACGATGCCCCAGAGCACATCGCTCACGAGCGCGGCGAAGAGCAGCGTGGTCAGCAGTTCCAGCGCGCGCGACGCGGCCTGCAGCGCTCTGGCAGCGAGTGCCGTCATTCGACCTCGCGGATGCGCCGTGCCAGCTCGCCGACGCGCGTGCCCTCGATGCCGGCGTACATCGGGGCCATCGCCGCGGCGAAAGCCGACTGGTCCGGACGATGGATGGTGACGCCGGCCTTTTCGACCGCCTCGAGCGCCTCGGCCGTCTGTTCGCGCCACAGCTTGCGCTGGAACTCCACCGACTCCGACGCCGCCCGATGGAGCCACCCGCGGACCTGGGGCGTGAGCCCGTCCCAGATGGCCTTGCTGAAGATCACCACGTCGGGCACGCGCGTGTGCTCGTCGAGCGAGTAGTGCCTGGCGATCTCGTAGTGGCGGCTGCTGAAGAAGCTCGGGGGGTTGTTCTCGGCGCCGTCGATCATCCCCTGTTGCAGCGCCGTGTACAGCTCGCCGTACGGGATTGGCGTCGGGCCTGCGCCGAGCGTGGTGACCATGTCCCGCGCGGTCCTGCTCGGCAGGACGCGCAGCTTCATCCCCCGCAGATCGGCAGGACGGAGGATTGGGCGGCTCAGCGTATAGAAACTGCGGCTCCCCGAGTCGTAGTAGCAGACCCCGTGCACGCCCTGCGGCTCGCCCGCGCGCAGGATCTCCTGGCCGACGCCGCCGAGCAGGACCTTCCAGTAGTGATCCTCGTCGCGGAACAGGTACGGCAGTCCGTAGACGGCCATGTCCGGCACGAACCCCTCGAGGGCGGCGGCCGACGTCTTCACCATCGCGAGGGCTCCCCGCTGGAGCTGCTCGATGGACTCCGGCTCGGTGCCGAGCTGCCCGCCGGGAAACACCTGCAGCTCGACCGAGCCGGCCGACAGCTCGGCGACCCGCCGCGCCATGAACTCCATCGCGATATGGACCGCATGCGACGGAGGGAGGACGTGCCCGAGCTTCAGCAGCAGCCGCTGCTCCCCTCCCCCTCGTCTCGCCGCGCGGATCGCAGGCACCAGCGCGACGGCCGTCAGGAGGCTGCCCACGAGCAGACCGAGCGTGAGGAACGACAGCGCCTTCCTGTCCACGTTGTGACCTTCGCCGTGAGGCGACAGTCTATACCGAGCCAGTAGAATGCTGAATGCTGAGTGCTGAATGCTGGATGGCGAATGAGTGATTCTGGCGCGTGTCTGACGTCGTGGCGATGTTGACGCGTCGATCGTTCCTCGCGACGCCGGCCGCGCTGATCTTCGCGCAGGGCGCGGGGCCTCGAGCGATCGACCTCCGGTCGTTCGAGCGCGCCCGCGTTCTGCGCGCGGCTGACAAGTACCTGCGCGAATCCCCCATCACTGTGACCGCCTCGTCCAGCCCGCGCACTGCCGGGGGACGGCACGACTACTTCTCGGAGGGGGACTACTGGTGGCCGGACCCTCGGAATCCCAACGGTCCATACATTCAGCGCGACGGCCTGACGAACCCTGACAACTTCGTGGCGCACAGGCACGCGCTCATCCGCCTGAGCCTTCACGTGCCGGCGCTGACCGCCGCATGGCTGCTCACGGAGGATCGCCGCTACGCGGCGCACTCCGTACGGCACCTGCGCGCGTGGTTCATCGACGAGCGCACGCGGATGAACCCTCACCTGCGCTACGCCCAGGCCATCAGGGGGCGCGTCACGGGCCGGGGGATCGGGATCATCGATACGCTGCACCTGGTGGAGGTCGTGCGGGCCATCACCGTGCTCGAGGATACTGGCGCACTGAGCGGCGACGGTCGCGATGGCACGAGGGCGTGGTTCGAGCGCTATCTCACGTGGATGACCACGCACGAGTACGGCCTCGCGGAACGCGACGCCAGGAACAACCACGGCACCTGCTGGGTGCTGCAGGTGGCCGAGTTCGCGCGCTACACGGGTCGCGCGGATCTCACGGCTTTCTGCCGCGAGCGATTCAGAACCGTGCTCGTGCCGAATCAGATCGCCGCCGACGGGAGCTTCCCCGAGGAGCTGCGGCGCACCAAGCCGTACGGCTACTCGCTCTTCAATCTCGATGCGCTTGCGGCGGCATGTCAGGTCCTCGATCCGGCGTCCACGGTTCGCGGTTCGCGGTTCGCGGATCGTAAGCCGGAGCGGGCAGGGTCCGATCTCTGGCACTTCGAGACGGCCGACGGACGGGGGATGCGGAAGGCGCTCGCCTGCATGTTCCCGTACATCGAGGACAGGCGGAAGTGGCCGCACCAGCCCGACGTCATGTACTTCGAGAACTGGCCGGTGCGGCACGTCGCGCTGCTGTGGGGAGGGCTCGCCCTCGGCCGACCGGAATACGTGGACCTCTGGCGCAGGCTCGACCCCGACCCGGTAACCGACGAGGTCGTCCGCAACTACTTCATCCGGCAGCCGCTTCTCTGGGACCGGGCCTAGTGTTCCACCAGCAGCCCTAAGCTCCCGGTCCCAACTCCAATTCCCGAGCACCTTCTGCCGTCCGGTCCGGACTTCCCGTTACCTTTCGGCCGAAGGTAACCCCTGACCGCTTGAACGGCGGCCCGGCGCGCCGGATAGTACGGGCCTCTACGATCGGGAACTCCGATCACGAGGAGGAGACGTGATGAGTCGCGCTGCCCGTCGTTCGTCAACGCTATTCGTGGCTGCAGCCGTGGCGCTTGCAGCCGTCACCGCGTCGGCCCAGACGACGACCGGACGGATTGCCGGCACGGTGAGCGATGCCTCCGGCGCGGTGCTGCCAGGAGTGACGGTCACCGCAACACAGGCGGGCACCGGCTTCCTCCGCACGGCCCTTACCGACGACCGCGGCGGTTTCGTCCTGGTCGATCTTCCCGGCGGCAGCTACACGGTCAAGGCCGAGCTCGAGGGCTTCAAGACAGCGGTGAGGAGCGAGGTCATGCTCGCCGCCGACGGCCGGATCGGCGTGGACTTCACCCTGCAGGTCGGGACGCTGAGCGAGACGATCGAGGTCACGTCGCCCGGCGAATCCGTCAACACCATCTCGGGCGAGCTGGCGCGCGTCGTCGATCGCGAGCAGGTGCAGAACCTCGCGCTGAACGGGCGCAACTACATGCAGCTCGCCACGCTCATCCCGGGCGCGCCGCTGCTCGACGACAACGCGCTCAACATCATGACCGGCCTGGGCATCAACACCTCGATCAACGGCAGCCGCACCAACGCCAGCCTGCTCATGGTCGACGGCGGCTTCAACATGGACTCGGGCAGCAACAACAGCCAGATCAGCAACGTCGGCATCGACTTCATCGAGGAAGTGAGCATCAAGACGGCGAACTTCTCCGCCGAGTACGGGCGGAATTCCGGAGCAGCGATCAACGTGGTGACCCGGAGCGGAGGCAACGCCTTCAAGGGAAGCGCGTTCGAGTACTACCGGAACGACGACCTGGACGCCAACGGTTTCCTCTCGAACGCCCGCGGCGTCGAGAAATCGCGCCTCCGGTACAACGATTTCGGCTGGAGCCTGGGCGGCCCCATCCAGCAGAACCGGCTGTTCTTCTTCGCGGGCCAGGAGTGGAAGCGGATCCGCCGCTTCACGACGCCGACGCTGCGGACGCTGCCGACGCGGGCGATGCGGGCGGGCGATTTCAGCGCGCTCGCGACGGCCATCCGCGATCCCGTGACGGGCCAGCCGTTCCCCGGCAACGTCATCCCCACCGAGCGCATCACGCCGGACGGGCGCGCCATCGCGAACCTCTACAGCACCATGGAGGGGCTGGCCAGCTCCTACGACGACCGCCCGGTGTCGAACAACTCGCTGTTCCAGGGAGACAACCCATTCGATTTCAGGCAGGACATCGTCCGAATCGACTATCACGCGTCGCAGGATCAACGCCTGACCGTGCGCGTCATCCACGACAGCTACGACCTGATCGACCCGTTCGGCACGTTCATCACGTCGAACCTTCCGACGAGCCAGACGAACCGCCGGCGGCCAGGGCGCAACTACCAGTTCGGCCACGCCTGGACGATCAGCTCGAACCTGCTGAACGAGTTCAAGGCCAACGCGTCCTGGAACAGCCAGCGCATCCCGCCGGTCGGCGATCTGTGGCAGCGCGATACCTACACGTTCACGTTCCCGCAGCTCTTCACCGGCGGCGGCCGCTTCGAGGACAGCATCCCGGACACGACGATCAGCGGATATGCGGGCTTCAATGGCGTCGCGCGGTCGCTGGTGTCGCCGACGACCGACATCCAGGTGAGCAACCACATGAGCTGGCTGACCGGCGCGCACACGCTGAAGTTCGGCGGGCTCGTCGTCCGGAACCGGAAGGACCAGAACGGCCGCTCGCTGTACGCCGGCCAGGTCAACTTCAATTCGAGCGGGAATTCACGGACCACAGGCAACGCGTTCGCCGACGCGCTGCTCGGGAACTTCAGGACTTATACCGAGGCAGCCTACGATCCGCTGGGCCTCTTCCGCTTCTGGCAGGGCGAGGCTTTTGTGTCCGATAACTGGCGCGTGAGCCGCAACCTGAGCGTCGAAGCGGGCCTCCGCTACACGTGGCACCAGCCGATCTACACCATCTCGAACAACATGGCCAACTTCGACCCGTCCCTGTACGACCCCAGCCGCGCGGTGACCGTCAACCGCAACGGCACGCTGGTCGCCGGATCCGGCGACCGCTACAACGGGATGATCCGGGTGGGATCGGGCGTCCCCGACGAAGAGCTGGGCCGCGTGCCGAACGGCCAGGATCCGGACGTGCTCGCGGTGCCGGCGGGCGCGCCGCGCGGCCTGTACGAGGCGCATCACCTCATCGGCCCGCGGGTCAGCGCCGCGTGGACGCCGACCAGCGACGGCAAGACGGCCGTGCGCGGCGGCGTCGGACTCTTCTACGATCGCCCGGAAGGCAACCTGCTGTTTGGCGGAGCGGGCAACGGCCCCGTGAACAGCCCGCCCTACATCCTCAGCTCGCAGTACGAGAACGGCACCCTCTCGGCGCCGGGTGGCGGGAGCGCGCCCGCGCCTGCGCCGCTCGGCACGCTGGCCGCCATCGACCCGAACCTGAAGGTTCCCCGCTCGTGGAACTGGAGCGTGAGCGTGCAGCGCGAGCTGCCGTGGCAGCTCTTCGGCGAGATCGGATACGTCGGCAGCCGGGGCCAGAACCTCCTCCGGCAGCCCGACATCAACCAGCCGTCCTTCGAGGCGCTGTCCGGGAACGCCGCGCTTCCCTCGGCGCAGCGCGCGAACACCAACTTCCTCAGGCCCTACAAGGGATACTCCGTGATCCAGATGCGGATCTCCGACGCGAAATCGAGCTACCACGCCATGCAGCTGTTCATGAGCCGCCGCCAGGGCCCGCTCCGGGCCACGCTGAGCTACACGCTCGGCCGCGCCTACGACAGCGGCAGCGGCAACGGCGACAACCCGGAGGACTACCAGAACCAGAGCTTCAACTGGGGCCCCAGCGACTTCGACCGCACGCACATCCTCGTGGGCACATGGACCTGGCAGCTGCCGATCTTCCGGGAAGAGACGATGGTCGGACGCGTGCTCGGCGGGTGGGAGCTGAGCGGCATCTACCGCCACCAGTCGGGAGCCCCGCTGACCATCACCGGCAACACCTCGATCGGGGCGCGTCGCGCGGATCTCGTCGCCGGCGTCGACCCCTACGTTCCCGAGTCGGAACGCTTCGTCCCCGGTTCGGCCGGCACGGTGCAGTACCTGAATCCGGCGGCGTTCGTTCCGGCGCCCGAGGGCCGCCGCGGGAACACGACGCACGGCCAGTTCCGCGGACCGGGCCTCACCGTGTGGGATCTCTCGATCCGCAAGACGTTCGGCCTGACGGGCACCGTGAAGCTGCAGATACAGGGAGATCTCTTCAACGCCTTCAATCAGACCAACCTGCGGTTCAGCGGCCAGAGCCTGAACCTGAGCAGCGGCGGCTTCGGGACGCTCAACCAGGCCGCGCCGCCCCGGAACGTACAGCTGGGGATCCGCTTGATGTTCTGATCGTCGAGATCAGGAGGGGGTCGAGATCAGG
>DATIEW010000586.1:0-12126 GCA_035455585.1 Vicinamibacterales bacterium
GGAGATGAGGTTGACCGCAGTTCTGGAACTTGAGGGGGGGCACGCCGCTCCCGTGTGAAGCATCGGCTTTCGGCACCCAAGCCCGAGCCAGGTGGCTTGGACGCGTGGGAGTTGGGAGTTGGCCGTTGGGAGTTGACGCAATTCTTCACGCGCGCCGAGCTCAAAACTCGAGACTTCCCCCCTTCAGCGTCAGCCTGTGCACCGCATAGCCATCGACGGCCTTCTTCGAGAACGCCAGCGGGAAGTACTGATCGTCGGCCCACAGAGGGAGCAGGTTGTCGTAGAACGGGCTTCCCGGCTGGCCCGACTGGCCTGGCGTGTTCGTCGCGATCGATCGATCCCAGTCCGCCACATCGAGAATCTCGCGATAGCTGGCTCCGTCGGCCGCCACGGTGCCGGCACCGCCCGGACGCTCGACCGCTCGCAGATCGAAGTCGCGCACGAAAGGATGCGGGAACGCGCGCGCGTGCATGCGGCCCCAGCGCCAGGCGGTCCAGTCCGTTCCCTGCGCCGCGGTCAGCCGCTTGATGGCCTGCCCGAGCGAAGCCTCGATTCCCGGACGATCCGTTTCGGGGGCGGCCCGCGGCGGCGCAGCCTCGCGCCAGGTCTGGTAGAGCGCCGCGGCCGTGCTGTCCCGTGCGTACACGGCGTCCCAGCCGGCCAGCAGGGCCCGTGCGCGCTCGACCTCGGCGGATCCCGCGGTCCAGCCCCTGAAGCGATCGAGATCGGCAGCCGCTCTGAGCGAGTACGCGTCGAGCTGCATGCGCCGGTGATCCTGGAGCGTGTAGGTACGGCCGGGGACGAGGAGCTGGCGGAGGCGCGTAATCCGATCGAACTGAGCCCCTGCGGTCTTGAACATGATGGGAGGCGAGTAGTCCGCGGGCTGGATGTTGTGGTTGGCTGTGACGACGAAGCCGCGCGCGGGGTTGAGCTCGCGGGGCATGTCGCGCCTGAAGCCCTGCCATTCGTAGGCGCCCGTGCCAGGCACCGGCAGCCGGCCCGACCATCCCTTGCGCGACGGCGTCAGCGCCGCCGCGAGCCATGAGATGTTGCCGTTGACGTCGCCGCAGATCAGGTTCTCCGACGGTGCGTGCCAGTGCATGGCTGCCTGGAGGAACTCGCGGCAGTCCGCCGTCTGGCTGAGGCGCAGGCCGGCGAGGTACGGCGCGCCGCCCCTCTCGAGCAGCGCGGACCTCAACGCGTATGCGCGAAGGCGCGCGCGATCCTCGTGGAACACCGGACCGTGCCGGCTGAACTTCAGCTCCACCGTTTCCGGCTGCCGGCCCTTGACCGGGATCCGCTCGTGCACGACGCGGAGCGGCTCGAAGCCGTCCTGCCAGCGGACCTCGTTCGGGTTGGCCGGGTTCAGCTCCTCCACGTAGACGTCGTGCTGATCCGTGCCCACGATCGTCAGCCCCCACCCCAGGCGTTCGTTGTGTCCGATGGCGACGCCGAGGAAGGGGGGCTCGGAGGCGCCGATGACGTTCCATCCGGGCGCGTTGAGATGCGTGATATAGCGCAGAGACGGCAGGGTGACCTCGCGGTGCGGGTCGTTGGCGACGACCGGCTTGCCCGTTGCCGAGAACGCCGCGTTCACGACCCAGTTGTTGCTGCCCGGCTCCCTCACGATGTTCTCGACGGGTTGGTCCCCGCCGCTGGCGGCTCCGCGGAATGCAGGGAGGATCTCAGGCCGCGGAGGCCGTCCTCCTGCTCGAGTCGAGGCCAGGACCTCCTCGCCGATGATGCCTACGTCCAGGCCGTCGGGAACGCGCAGGTCGTCCCAGGGATCCGGGTTCCGGCGCCTGTTGGCTTCCTCCGGCCCGAGCTGGGCCACGCTCCTCGCGAGCTGCAGCTCGCTCGTCGCGTCGCCGAAGGCTATCTGCCTGAGGATCAGCGTCTCGATCGTCCACGGCTCCGGTTTGATGCCCGTCAGCACGAATTCCACCGGGAGGCGCGCGGCGTGCTGCTCGATGAACGCGTTCACGCCGTTGACGAAGGCCGCCATGAGGATTCTCGCGCGCGGATGATACGTGGACAGCTCCTCCTCGTCCGCCCGGCCGCGGTACTTCAGCAGACGCGCCATCCTGTCGCGGGGGAGCGCCTGAGGCCCGAGCACTTCCGCAAGCCGGCCTTCTCCGCTCCGGCGCCACATCTCCATCTGCCAGAGCCGGTCCTGTGCGGCGACGTAACCCTGGGCGAGGAACAGGTCCTCCTCTGAACTGGCGTAGATGTGCGGAATGCCCCACCGGTCGCGCACGACCTGCACGTCGGCGCGCAGCCCCGGCACCGCAATCTGGCCGTCGATCGTTGCCAGAGCAGCCTTCGCCAGACCGTCCAGCGCGGCCTGCCGCCCGGCCAGGCTCCAGCCGCAGGCGGCGATGGAGAGGAAACAGACCGCTCTTGCGAGGAGGGATGTGTCAGTTATGCGCATCGCGCCGGTCGAAGAGGGCGCCGGGCCCGCGCTTTTCGATGATCTCGACTATCAGATCGCGGCGCGCGAGAATGGCTTCACGCTCCCATTGATTCAGATAGTCCTCCATCTCGCGTTTCAGCGTCTCGCTGTCGAGCTGTTTGAGCTTCTCGAACATCTGCCGGTCGCAGCGGGCGACATTCTCAGGGTCCTTGAGGTCCCTGTGCAGCCTGAAGGCCCGCGTGTGATCGATCGCCCAGATCCGCCAGTCCTGCGTGATGAGCAGGTTGCCCTGGTTGCGATCCATGTTGTAGATCAGCTGATCGAATATGCGGACGAGGTTCATGATCTCGGCCCACTCCGCCGGACGGGGTGGCTGGGCCTTCTTCTTCAGCCGCTCTCCCTCGTCCATCATCACGTCGTCGACCCACCAGGTGATCGCGGCCCGCTTCGACTGCCATCGTCCCTCCACGCTGACGGGAACGAGGTTCAGTCCGATCAGCCGATCGAGCCGGTAGGCGGCGATGTTGAAAGACCAGCTGTCGCGGAAGTTCAGCTCCATGCCACCCGGCTTGGGAGCCATCTGGCGGCTCTCTTCGACCGTCTGGATCTGCGCATCGTGCGTCAGTGTGCCGTCGCTGAACGTCGCCCGGATCGAGTTGGTCACTCCCTTGGGCGCCGCGCGGGACTTGATAGGCTTCGCTGCGAGGAGGAAGCGCTCGATCTCCGCGTCCGAGGGCGTGGTCGCGGCCGCGGGCGCTGCGGGAACGGGGGCCTGCGCCTGGACCGGAAAGAACCATGCAACCGCCGCCACCGACGCGATGAAGTACGAGGTCCGGGGACGGGTCGAAAACCCTCGGATCACGGCAACCTCCCGCGGCATTCTGCGCCGTTCGTCCTCCCGATGCAAGCCCCGGCCGGCGGAGAGCCGGCTGCACGCTGCCCTTGATCTTCACCCCGCGACGTGCGTAATCATGGCGTATGGACAGGCCCATCGATCCCCGCGTCGAGATCGGACACGTGCACCTCAAGGTATCGAATCTCGATCGCGCGATCGCCTTCTACTCGGGGGCGCTGGGCTTCCGGATCACCCACAGACTTGGAAGCGGCGCGGCGTTCCTCAGCGCCGGCGACTACCATCATCACATCGGCCTCAACACGTGGGAGAGCCGCGGGGGGAAACCACCCCCGGCGGGAAGCACCGGCCTGTATCACTTCGCCATCCGCTACCCGGACCGGGCGGCGCTCGCCGAAGCGCTCCGGCGCCTCGATTCCGCCAGCGTGCCCCTCGACGGCGCCAGCGATCACGGCGTCAGCGAAGCCCTGTATCTCCGGGATCCGGACGGCAACGGCATCGAGCTGTATTGGGACCGTCCCCGGCACGAGTGGCCGCGAAGCGCGGACGGCGCGCTTCAGATGGTCACCGAACCGCTCGATCTCGAGGCGCTTCGGGCGGTGCCGGGGCCGGCGGTGGACGAGGTCCCCGGCGATCCCAGGTATGCGCCGATGGACGACGCCGAGCGGCAGCGCCTGCGTGAGCTGCGGGCCGGACTTCTGCACCTGCACAAGGTGCTCCTCGACGATGCCCGGGCGACCTACGAGATGGATCGCGGCCGGGTCGGCTCGAATGCCAGCCTGCTGCAGCTCGTCATCAGCGATCCCTGGTTTGCGTGGCTTCACTCGCTGTCCGAGCTGATCGTGCGTATCGATCAGGCGGTCGAGCACGAAACGCCCGCCACGCACGCCGACGGTGCGGCGCTCGTGGACCAGGTGGAGCAGCTGCTGACCGCGTCGGAGAACGGCGACGGGTTCGCGCGCCGGTACTTCGAGGCTCTGCAGCGGCAGCCTGCGGTCGTGCTCGCGCATGCCGACGTGCGCCGGACGGTCAAGGGCATGCGGTAACGGCCGGGGGACCAGGCATCTGGAAGGAACAAGGGAGAAGGGATAAGGAACACTGGCTGCTATGATCATCGTCTGGTGAGTTCTCAAAAATCGCCGTCACCGGCGCGCGTGACGGCCGAAGCCCATCCCCGCCAGGCGGCATCCGTCACGCCCGCCGCGGCACCCGACGACACGGCACGTCAATCGGCCGGTCGGCGGCGCTTCGACAGGTCGATTGTGGAAGGGCCGATCGCGCGAGCGGTCTGGAAGCTGGCGTGGCCCACCGTCCTGCAGAACGCCATCGGGGGCCTGCAGGGGATCATCGATCACGCGATGGTGGGCCACTTCGTCGGCTACACCGGCAACGCCGCGATCGGCGTGAGCTGGCAGATCTTCCTGGTCGTCATCGTCTTCATCAGCTCGCTGTTCACGGGCATGGCGGTGCTCGTGGCCCGGTTCACGGGCGCGAACGATCCCGAGCGGGTCAACCGTACGGTCTACCAGGCGTTCCTGACTGCCGTCGTCCTCGCCGTCGGCATCATGGCGCCCATCGGCTACGTGCTCTCGCCGGGCCTGCTGGAGCTGGTCAACGCGACACCGGAGGTGCGCGCCGAGGCGCTGCCGTACCTGCGGGTGATGTTCCTCTTCAGCATCGGGATGCTGCTGTTCTTCATGCTCGGGGGCGCGCTGCGTGCGGCTGGCGACGCGCGAACGCCGCTGCGGCTCGGGATTGGTCTGAGCGTCCTGAACATCACGCTGAACGTGATCCTCATCGCCGGGCTGGGCCCGATCCCGGCGCTCGGGACGATGGGCGCGGCGCTCGGCACCGTCATCGCCAGCGCGATCGTGTCGGGCGCTGCGATCTGGATGGTGCTTGCCGGAAAGCTCGTCGTCCACTTCCCGCGGTCGATGTCGTGGCGGCCGGACTGGTCGATCATCAGGGCGCTCTTCCGGTTCGGGCTGCCGGCGGGCCTGCAGGGCGTCGCGATGAACGTCGCGGGCGTGATGCTCCTGCGCTTCATCGGGTCGCTCGAGCACAGCGCGGAAGCGCAGGCCGCGTACGCCGTGGGCTATGCCGAGCTGTTCTCGCTGATCACGTGGACGTCGGTCGGGTTGATGGGCGCCGCGGCAGCCGTGGCGGGCCAGAATCTCGGCGCGGGGCATCCCGAGCGCAGCATGCGGGCCGTGCATATCGCGGCCGGCTTCGGACTGACCGTGGCCGCGACCGTCGGCGCCCTCTTCGTGCTGATTCCGGAGATGCTGCTGGCCGTGTTCGGGCTCGATGACCCGGTGGTAGTGGCGCTCGGCACCGAGCTGCTGGGCTATCTCAGCGTGTCCGGCTTCTTCATCACCGTCGCGCTGACCTACACCGGCGGCCTGCAGGGAACGGGGGACACGCGCAGCCCGCTCTACATCACGCTGGTCTCGCAGATTGCCGTTCCGATCGGCATCTGCGCCATGCTACAGAACCTGGGGCGCCTGGACGCACCAGGCGTGTGGACGGCCATTCTGCTGGGCCACGTCACGCGCTGCGTGCTCTCGGTCCTGCGATTCCGGCAGGGGAAGTGGCGGCACATCGTCGTGGATTGAGGTGAAGCGTGCCATCCATCGGACACTCGATTCCCCGGCGTGAAGGGCGCGCGAAAGTGACCGGCCGTGCGCGCTACGTGGACGACCTGGCGCTTCCCGGCATGCTGTTCGGCACGACCGTGCGCAGCCCGGTGCCGCGCGGCCGCATCCGGCGCATCGAGTACGGCGCGGGCGTCCCATGGCCCGAGTTCACGATCGTGTCCGCCCGCGACATTCCCGGCGTGAACCACGTCGCGCTCATCACCGACGATCAGCCCTGGCTCGCCGATGGCCAGGTGAATCACGCGGAAGAGCCGATCCTCCTGCTCGCGCATCCCGATCGCGAGCTCGTCGAGCACGCTCGCCGGCAGATTACCGTTCACGTGGATCCGCTGCCGCCGGTTCTCACCATCGAGGACTCGCTCGCGCGTCGCGAGATCATCTGGGGTGACGACAACCTCTTCAAGGCCTTCGAGGTGAAGCGCGGCGACGTCGACGCAGGTTTCGCCGGCGCCGACGTCATCGTGGAGGGCGAGTACGAGACCGGCGCGCAGGAGCAGCTCTACATCGAGCCCAACGGGATGCTCGCGCTCGCCGATGCCGTCGAGGGGGTCACCGTGTGGGGATCCCTGCAGTGTCCCTATTACGTGCACCGCGCCCTGGTAGAGCTGTTCGCCCTTCCGGGCGACAAAGTGCGGGTCGTGCAGATGGAGACCGGGGGCGGCTTCGGCGGGAAGGAAGAGTATCCGTCGATCCTCGCCGGCCATGCCGCGCTGCTCGCGTGGAAGTCCGGCCGGCCCGTCAAGATGATCTACGACCGTGCCGAGGACATGGCCGCCACGACGAAGCGCCACCCGTCTCGGACCCGGCACCGCACGGGGGTTACGAGCGATGGCAGGCTGACGGCGATGGACATCGACTACGTCATCGACGGCGGCGCGTACTGCACCCTGTCGCCCGTCGTGCTCTCGCGCGGGACGATCCACGCCGCCGGTCCGTATTCCTGTCCCAACGTGCGGATTCGCGGGCGGGCTGTGGCGACCAACGTCCCCCCGCACGGGGCGTTCCGCGGGTTCGGCGCGCCGCAGAGCCTGTTTGCCCTCGAGCGCCACATGGACCGCGTGGCCGCCGCCATCGGGCTGGCCCCGGACGAATTCCGCCGCCGCAACTTCATCCGCACGGGCGACACCAGCGCGGTGGGCCAGGTCATGCGCGAGTCCATCGACGTGGCGGCGCTGCTCGATCGCGCGCTCGATGCGTCCGACTACCACGCCAGGCGTGCGGCGTTCGCGGCGATCCCCGCCGGCGCCCGCGTTCGAAAGGGGATAGGCCTGGCGGCATTCATGCACGGCGCCGGCTTCACCGGTTCGGGCGAGGATCACCTGGCTTCGGTCGCTGCCGTGGAAGCCACCGCCGATGGCCGCGTGCGCATCCTCACTTCGAACACCGAGATCGGTCAGGGCACCAACACGATCTTCACGCAGATCGCGTCGGACGCGCTCGCGCTGTCGCCCGACCTAGTCGAGATCGTGCAGCCGGACACGTCGCTGGTGCCCAACAGCGGGCCCACCGTGGCCTCGCGCACGTGCATGGTCGTCGGCAAGCTGGTCGAGTCGGCCGCGCTCGGAATCAGACGAACGCTGGAGGGTGCAGGACTGCTGGGCGAATCGTACAGCGCCGCGGACTTCGAGCGCGCCTGCGCCGAGTACGTCAGGCGCCGGGGGCCGCTGCGCGCGACAGCCCGGTATCACCCGCCGGAGGGCGTGCGCTGGGACGATGAGCGCTACGAGGGCGATGCCTACGGAACCTACGCCTGGGCTGTGTACGTGGCCGAGGTGTCCGTCGATACGGCCACGTTCGAGGTCCACGTGGACGATTTCGTGGCCGTGCAGGAGATCGGCAAGGTGATCCACCCGGTTCTCGCGGCCGGTCAGATCGAAGGAGGCGTCGCGCAGGGGATCGGATGGGCGCTGTCGGAGGAGGTCGTGTGGCGCGACGGCCGGATGGCCAACGCGCAGATGACCAACTACATCATCCCGACCGCGCTCGACGTGCCCACGATCCGCGTCTTCTTCGAGGAGCGGCCGTACGCGCACGGGCCGGCGGGCGCGAAAGGGATCGGCGAACTGCCGATGGACGGGCCGGCTCCGGCCATCGTCAATGCCGTCGCGCAGGCCACCGGCGCCGATCTCCGCCGGATCCCCCTCACGCCGGAGCGCCTGATGGAAGCGCTCGATGAGGAACGCGTGGGAGTGCTGCATCCATGAGCGACCCGGTGCAGGTGCGCTGCAGGGTCAACGGCACCTCGATGGTGCTCTCGGGCCATCCGATGGCCAGGCTGCTCGACGTCCTTCGCGAGCAGCTTCACCTGACGGGAACCCGGGAAGGGTGCGGCGAAGGCGAGTGCGGCGCCTGCGCGGTGCTCGTCGACGGCCGCCTCGTCAACAGTTGTCTCTTCCCGCTCCTGCACGCCGAGGGGACCGCCATCACGACGATCGAGGGGCTGGAGCAGGGCGGCCGGCTGCACCCGGTGCAGGAAGCGTTCGTGGCCCACGGCGGCGCGCAGTGCGGCATCTGCACGCCTGGCATGGTCCTCGCGGCTGTGGCCCTCCTCGCCGAACGCCCGAATCCCACCGCTGACGACATCCGGGTGGCGCTTGCAGGCAATCTCTGCCGCTGCACCGGTTACATCCGCATCTTCGAGTCCATCGTCCGCGCGGCACAGGCCCAGGCAGGTCCGGCATGAGGGCCCGGCTCTCCGACTACTCGCTCCGGTCCGCCGCGAGCCTCGCAGAGGCGCTCGAGCTGCTGGCGGCCGAACCGGGACGCTGGCGGCCCCTCGCGGGCGGAACCGACCTGATGGTGGTGCTCGAATCGGGCAGTTTGCAGCATCGTGAGTACCTGAGCCTGTGGAACCTCGACGAGCTGCGTGGAATCGACGTCACCGAACAGGAAGTCGTGATCGGCGCGTCGACCACCTACACCGACGTCCTCGGTCACGAGACGCTTCGCGCCGAGTTTCCGCTCATCTGCCAGGCCGCGGCCGAAACCGGCGGGGTCGCGACCCAGAATCGCGGAACGCTCGGCGGCAACATCGCCAACGCATCGCCGGCCGCCGACACGCCTCCCGCGCTCATCGCGTATGACGCCGAGCTGGATCTCGTCTCGACGCGCGGAACGCGGCGCGTCGCGTACGCACGCTTCCACACCGGTTACAAGGAGATGGATCTGAGGCCCGACGAGCTGATCCGCGCGATACGGCTGCCGCGTCCGCGCGGGCGCTGGCGCCAGTGGTACCGCAAGGTGGGCACGCGGCGCGCCCAGGCCATCTCGAAGGTCTGCTTTGCCGGGCGGCTGAAGGTGTCGGACGGGCTCGCGGAGGACGTGCGGCTCGGCTTCGCGAGCGTCGCGCCCACGGTCGTGAGAGCCATCCATGCCGAGGATTCGGTGAGAGGCCGGCCGCTCGACGCCAAATCCATCGCCGCGGCCCGCGCCAGCCTTGCCCGCGATCTCTCTCCGATAGACGACGACCGTTCGACCGCGCGCTACAGGCTGAGGATAGCCGGGAACCTGCTCGAGATGTTTCTGACGCAGGGTCTGGAGGGGGACTCGAATCGGCAGGGCTGGGTATCCACGTGACGGCGGGGCCCCCTACATGTTGCGGAACGGACCCCGGCACTGGGCGTCCGGCAGCCCGCTTCCGCGAGCCGGGAAAACGGTCCCCGCTCGTTCCCTCGCTGCGCTCGCTGCCGCGGCGAGTACGGATGGTGTTCACAACAGACGCCAGGCGCACTGATGCGCCGGTGGTGGCCCGACCTACGCGGATCACAGGGTGGGAACTCGCCGCGAGGAATCGCGTCGCCCGTTTTCCGGCTACGCGGTGCGGCGGCTCGCTCCAAGGGCTGCGGCCGCCCAGCACCGGGGTCCGTTCCACAACATGTTGGGTCCCCGGACTCATGGGGATACGCAGCTCGACAGGCGATGGTGCCGGGATAAGATTCGACATGCGCCGTTCTCTGTCCGTGTTCGTCCTTGTGCCAGTTCTTGCCGCTGCTCCGGGCACCGCTACCCAGGAGCGAGCGCCAGCGGCGCCGGCGGAGAGCGCGGCGGTAGCCTCCGCGCTCGCGAAGGTGGCGCCGAGTCTCGTGCGCATCCACGTTGTGACCATCAGCCATCAGGACGGCCGCGAGCTGAAGCGCGAAGCCTCCGGCAGCGGCACGATCATCACGCCCGAAGGGCACGTGATCACGAATCATCACGTCGCGGGTCGCACCCGGTCGATCGTGTGCACGCTGCCGACGCGCGAGGAGATGCCGGCCGAGGTGGTTGGCACCGATCCGCTGTCCGACATCACGATCCTGCGGCTCCAGCCCCCCACGCCGCGGAAGCTCCCGGCGGCCTCGTTCGGTGACGCCTCGAAGCTGAGGGTGGGCGATCGCGTGCTCGCGCTCGGCAGCCCGCTGGCGCTCTCCCAGTCGGTCACCATGGGGATCGTGAGCAACACCGAGCTGGTGTTGCCCGCGATGTCCTGGCCATTCAACCGGATGACGCTCGACGGCGAGGACGTCGGCTCCATCGTGCGCTGGATCGGCCACGATGCCCCGATCTTCGGCGGCAACTCCGGGGGACCGCTCGTCAACATGGACGGCGAGATCGTCGGCATCAACGAGATCAGCATGGGGCTGGCCGGCGCCATTCCCTCCGATCTGGCGCGCGAGGTGGCCGAGGCGATCCTGCGCGACGGGCGCGTCAGGCGGAGTTGGATCGGGCTGGAAGTGCAGCCGCTGCTCACGTCGTCCGGGCACACGCGCGGCGGATTGATCGGCGGGACCATTGCCGGGTCGCCGGCCGATCAGGCAGGCTTCGAATCCGGCGACGTCCTGCTGAAGCTCGGCGGCGAGGATGTCACGGTCCGGTTCGCGGAGGAGGTGCCGCCGTTCAACCAGCGCGTCATGCGCCTGCCGCGCGGGAAGCCCGTCGAGGCGACCATCCTCCGCGACGGCAACGTGCGTACGCTGAAGGTCGTGCCGGTGGAGCGCGAGAGCGTCGAGGCGCCCGTCAGCGAGCTGTCCGCGCTCGGCGTGGCGGCATCCGACCTGACGGCCTGGTCTGCCCGTGAACTCAGGCGTTCGCGATCCGGCGTGCGGATCCGGAGCGTCCGGCAGGGCGGGCCCGCCGCAGAGGCCAGGCCGGAGCTCCGCGACAACGACGTCATCGTGGCGATCGATGGAGCGGCGATCCGCACGCTCGACGAGCTGAAGCGGGCTCTCGAGCGGCTCCTTCCGCCGGAGGGCGGTCGCACCCAAGCACTCGTTGCCTTCGAACGGGCCGGCTCCGAGCTGCTGACGGTTGTCGAGCTGGGCCGCGACGGGCTCGAGGACCCTGGGCTCGAAGCGCGCAAGGCCTGGGTGCCGGTTGCCGTGCAGGTGCTCACGCGCGAGCTGGCGCAGCAGCTCGGGATCGACGGGCGGACGGGCGTGCGCGTCACGCGCGTGCTCGAACCGGAGGGGACCGCTTCGGGGTTGAGGGTCGGCGACGTCATCACGGCCATCGACGGAAACCCCGTGGAGGCTTCGCAGCCGGCCGACGCGGAGCTGTTCGCCACGATGATCAGGCAATACCGTATCGGCGCGCGCGTCGAGCTTGCCGTGCTGCGCGAGGGCGGACAGATCACTGTTCCCGTGACCCTCGGGATGTCGCCGCGGCTGCCTCGCGAGATGAAGAAATACGAGGATCCGCACTTCGAGTTCCGGGTCCGGGACGTGGCCGCCGCGGATCGCCTCGAGGCGCGGCTGCCCGCGGATCAGGCGGGCGTCCTCGTCGACGCGGTCCGCGAAGGGGGCTGGGCGGCGCTCGGCCATCTCGCGGAAGGCGATCTGCTGCTCGACATCGACGGCGAGCCCGCGGTCGACGTCAGGGCGGTTCAGGAGAAGATGGCGCGCATCGCCGAGGCGCGCCCGGCGGCCGTCGTATTTCGCGTCCGGCGCGGGATTCGCACGTTCTTCGTCGAGCTTCAGACCAGCTGGAAGTAGCGAGTCTTAGGCGAGCGTCGCTGGAGCTTTAGCGGAGGCGGGCGGGGCGAAGCCCCCCGGTCTCGTCAAGGAGGTACCGTGAGAGTCCGAGTGGCGGTCGCATCGGTCGCCGGGGTTCTGCTCGTGTGGACGTGGACTGGTGCCGGACCCGTATCGGCGCAGGATGTGCGCGCTGGCGCGCGCGACCTGGTCGACAAGTGGCAGGGCGCGATTGTGAACGTCCGGGTCGTGCTG
>DATIEW010000587.1:0-6335 GCA_035455585.1 Vicinamibacterales bacterium
CCGCCGATCGGCCGCTCGTCGATGCCCGCGGCAGTGTCGGGGGATTCCACCTCCAGCGGATTGAAGGCGCGGCCGTCATCCTCCACTTGCGCCGTCAGCACGTCCTCCTCGAGCGCCAGCCGCACGACGATCGGATGCTGCCGCCCATCGTCTTCGTGCGCGTATCGAATGACGTTCGTGACGATCTCGTCGAGCGCGAGGTTCATGCTGAAGACAGCCTCCGGCCCGAGCCCCTCGGCCTCGCCGAATTCCTCGACGAGCCGGCTGAGCTTCGCCACCTCGGATAGCTGGTTGACGAGCGTGACCGAGATCGAAGGCGTCACGACGCATCCTCCCGGCCGCCATCCGCCGAGCCGCAGTAGCGCAGCGCCACGAGGGTGATGTCGTCGGAGGGTGTGGCGCCGGCCGAGAATTCCTCCACCGCACGCGACACTCGCTCCACGAGCTGCCGCGCCGTTTCGCCCGGCGCCGCGCACACGCAGGCCTCGAGCCGCGAGTCCAGGAAGAACTCGCCGTCAGGACCCGTGGCCTCCGTCACGCCATCCGTGTAGAGGACCAGTGCATCCTTCGGCTCCAGGGTCAGCCGCCCCAGCTGGTACTTCGCCGCGTCGGAGAGACCAAGCGCCGGTCCGCCGACGCGCGGCAGCGGCTCGAGGCTGCCGTGGCAGCGGAGCACGTAGGGAGGATTGTGGCCGCCGTTGCTGTAGATGACCTCGCCCGAGGGGACGTGCAGCTTGCCACAGAACATCGTGACGAAGAGGCATGCGTCATTATCGGCGCACAGGTGCTGATTGAGCTTGCCGAGCAGCGCCGCCGGATTCAGCCCCCAGACGAGCGACGATCGGAAGAGCGTCAGCGTGACGGCCATGAACAACGAGGCCGGTACGCCCTTGCCGGCCACGTCGCCAATCACGAAGTACAGCTCGTCTTCGCCGAACAGGAAGAAGTCGTAGAAGTCTCCCCCAACCTCTCGCGCTGGATGGATCAGGGCGTGCAGGTCGAACTCGGGCCGTTGTGGAAACGGCGGGAAGACCTTCGGCAGGATGCTCATCTGGATCTCGTGCGCCACACGCAGCTCACTCTCGATCCGTTCCTGTGCAGCAGTCGTTGCCGTGAGCCGCTCCATCGATTCGGCGAGCTGACCCGCCATGCGGTTGAAGGAGGCGGCCAGGCGTCCGATCTCGTTGGTGGCTTCGACGTCGACTCGCCGGCTGAGGTCTCCATCGGCGATCCGCGCGGTCGCGGCCGTGAGCTTCACGACCGGTCCGGCGATCGCGCGGGCGACCGACAGCGCCGCCAGCACCACGACGAGGAGGGTCGCACCAGCCAGGCCGAACGTCAGCAGCTTCAGACTCGCGATGGGGCGGAACGCTTCCCGGGTGTCGATCTTGACGACCAGGCCGGCGCCGACGGCCGGCACATAGCGCCACACAGCCAGGACAGGCTCGCCGCGGTAATCCACTGCGAGCCCCTCACCGCGATAGCCGCGAGCGGAACGTTGCGAGGGGCCATCCTGCGACCCGCCGAGGGGCAGCTTGAGGCGAAACGCCGCGTCGGGGTCGTGCCGCAGCGGTGTGATGAACATCACCTCTTCGCTGGCGCGCCGCGCCAGCACCGTCTCGCCACTCTCTCCCAGTCCCGTGTAGTCGTGGATCACACGAAACAGCTCGTCGTTGTTCAAGTGAAGCGCAACCACGCCGACCAGCCGGTTCTCCTGCAGCACGGGGGCGGCCACGAACGCCGCGATCTCTCCCGTGTCCGGATAGACGGCATAGTCGGAGAACTCGGTGACCAGCAGCGTGTTCGCACGCTCGAAGGCCTGGCCCAGACCGGTGGCCCGATACGATCCGGTCTTCAGATTCGTTCCGAACTCGTCTCCTCGCCTGACGGAGAAGACCACATCTCCCGAGGAGGCGATCAGTGCGAGGTCCACGTAGTTGAACGCTTCCACGTAGGACGTCAGAAACGGCCGGAACCGCCGATCGACGCCAGCGTAGGCAGCCGACGCCGGACCGGCCTCGCGCCACGCCCGCTCCAGCGAGCGAACCGCGTCGGCTGCAGCGGGCAAGCGCGAGAGCGCCGTGACGTTTCGCGCGTGGGCACGCACCACCGTGCCGATTGCGTCCGCCTGCCTGCGGGCGATCGCGAACAGACCGTTGGTCACCTCGGCCCGCAAGGCGCGCTCCGCGCCGGCGTAGGCCAGGCAGGCCACGATGGCGAACGGCACCAGCGCAATCATGATGAACCAGAGCAGAAGCTGATGGGAGAGTCGCCGCATCATCAATGCGTGCGCGATGCGTCCGCTCCGGGGTTGGCCCAGCCGCGCCAGCGTCCGTGCAGGACCTCCAGGAACGCGCCCCACTCGGCGCGCGATCGGTACGGCGGATACGGTGCTGGTCGCACCGGTTTTCCGGATTCCCAGACGATGTCGAACTGGCCGTCCGATCTGATGTGGCCGACACGCACCATCTTCCACGTGTGCTGTGTCTCGGGATCGACGTACACCACGCCCTGCGGGGCCGGGAAGCTCTGATCGCCGAGCGCCCTCCGCACAGCTTCCGTTTCGATGGAATGCGCGTCCCTGACCGCGAGGGCCCACAGGTGCACGCCGACGTAGGCTGCTTCCATCGGGTCGGCCGCGACGCGCGATGTCCCGTACGCCTCGTGCAGGCGTGACAGGAACGCCCGGTTCTCCTCGCGGTTGATGCTCTGAAAATAGTTCCACGCCGCGTAGTGGCCTGCCACGTAGGCGCGGTTCATGGTGCTCAGTTCCGTCTCCGCGATGCTGAACGACATCACCGGCAGCTTGTCCGGCGTGATGCCCGCACGATGGAGCTCCTCGAAGAAGGCGATGTTGCTGTCGCCGTTGATCGTGTTCAGGATGACGTCCGGCTGGGCCTCCTGAATCCGCTCGACGATCGGGCGGCTGTCGCGGCTGCCCAGCAGCAGGTAGTCCTCGCCGACGACCGCGCCCCCGAGAATCTCGACGACGTGCCGGATGATCGCGTTCGCCGTGCGGGGGAACACGTAGTCGGACCCCACCAGGTAGAAGCGGCGGCCCAGATTGTCCGCCGCCCATCTGACGGCCGGGATGATCTGCTGGTTCGGTGCCGCGCCGGTGTAGACGATGTACGGGGACTGCTCGAGGCCTTCGTACTGCAGTGGATAGAAGAGCAGGTGCCGCCGCCGCTCGACGATCGGCTTCACCTGCTTCCGGCTCGCCGACGTCCAGCACCCGAACGTGGCGGCGACGCGATCCTGCAGGATGAGACGCTCGGCCTCGCTGGCGAAGGTGGACCAGTTCGAGGCTCCGTCGCGGACGACCGCCTCCACGGGTCGTCCCAGGACACCGCCCGATCGGTTCACCTCCTCGATAGCGACCAGCGTGGCGTCCACCACGGCCCGTTCGCTGATCGCCATCGTGCCCGTGAGCGAGTGGAGCACGCCCACACGAATCGGATCGGGGGCCGCTCCCCGCCGAACCCACGTGAGGGAGGCCGCGCCCACGGCCAGGAGGAGACCGAGCAGCGCAAGACGCGTCAGTCGCTTCATGCTCTACGCGGACATCTGCCGGAGCATTTCGGCCGCTGTTTCGTCGATCTGCTCCGCCCGCCGGACCTCTTCGAAGCGCGCCAGCAGGTCGTCGACTCTCAGGCGTCGCTTTTCGGCATCGCGGAAGTCATGCAGCACACGGCCACCGTGCATCATCACCACCCGGTCGCCGAGGTGCGTCACCTGCGTCATCGAGTGGGTCACGGCCAGGGTCGTCAGCCTGTCGCGCGAGACGATCTCCTGGCTCAGCCGAATCACCTGATCGGCGCTCTTCGGATCGAGGGCGGCCGTGTGCTCGTCGAGCAGCAGGAGCTTCGGCTTCACCCATGACGCCATCAGCAGCGTGAGTGCCTGACGCTGGCCGCCGGACAGGCTGCCGATCGGATTGTCGAGGCGATCCTCCAGGCCCATGTTGAGCCAGCGGACGCGTTCGCGCAGCTCGCCGCGCATCCGGCGTGTCAGCGCCCATCCGAGGCCGCGTTCCCGACCCCGCCGCGTCGCCAGCACGAGATTCTCGGCGATCGTCATCGAAGGCGCGGTGCCGCTGAATGGGTTCTGGAACACGCGTCCGACGAGGCTCGCCCGGCGGTGCTCGGGCCACGCCGTGACGTCTACGCCGTCGATCCGGATGGTCCCCGCATCCACGGGGAACGTCCCGGCGATCGCATTGAGCAGCGTCGACTTGCCGGACCCGTTCGTCCCCACGACGATCACGAACGCCCCCTCGTCGACGGACAGGTCGACGCCCTGGAGCGCGCGCAGCTCGCTTGCGGTCCCGGCGTTGAACGTTTTGACAATCTGCCGGATGTCGAGCATGGCCTCGACGTCAGGCACGGGCGGCTGACGGCCTTCCACGCCGCACCGCCGCGATCCTCGACACCATCGCCGGGAGGACGAGCGCGACAAGGACGAAGACCGCGGTGATCAGCTTGAGGTCGTTCGGGTCGAGTCCGCCGCGCAGCGCGATCGCGACGATCAGTCGGAAGAGCACCGATCCCATCACCGCGCCCGTGATGACGAATCCGAGTTGCCGCGTCCCCACCAGCGCCTCGCCGATGATGACGCTGGCGAGTCCCCACACCACCATGCCAATCCCCATCTGCACGTCCGCGAAGCCCTGATACTGTGCGAGCAGCGCGCCGGCCAGCGCCACCATGGCATTCGACAGCGCCAGCCCGAGGACGACCATCGTGTTCACGTTGACGCCGAGCGCGCGGACCATCTGCGCATTGTCGCCGGCAGCCTGCATCGTAGTACCCAGATGCGTGCGGAAGAACCCGAAGAGGGTCGCGGCGGCCAGCATCGCGACGAGCAGCGCGAGGACGAGGACCGAGACGTCGCGCGTGGCGACCTCCCAACCCGCCAGGTGGAGTCGATCGGCGCCAAGGGCGGTCGTCCCGGCACTTTCCGCCATCGTCGCGAGCGTCCGCTCCGAGAGCAGCGGCACGTTGCTCCGGCCCATGACCCGCAGGTTGACTGAATAGAGCGCCGTCATCACCAGGATGCCAGAGAGCAGCTTGTTGATGCCGAAACGTGTATGGATCACTCCCGTCGCGGCTCCGGCGACTGCCCCTGCCGCGCAGGCGATCGCCGTAGCGGGCACAGGGTGCACCTGCGCGACCAGGAGCGTGGCGGCCACCGCGGCGCCCAGGGTAATGGAGCCGTCCACGGTGATGTCGGGGAACTCGAACACGCGGAAGCTCACGAACACGCCGAGAGCGAGGAGCGAGAGAATCGCTCCGATCGTGAACGCGCCGACCAACATGGACATGTCAGCTCTCACCGGGGGACTTCGTCCCCCGGACCCCCTTACACGCTCGCTGCACTACTCGCTGGCCAATTGAATCACAGGCTCTGAATTCGTCTCCCAGACGCCGGCCGGACCGGCCCAGCACGCTCCCCGGATGAATTCGCTCTGTCCGATTCCCACGACCTCCCTGGTGTCGTTGAGGAGGTGCAGGACGCCGAGCAGGCTCTCCGTCTCGAAGAGGTTCGCGACGGTTTCCTTGAGATCGATGCGGCCACGCTTCAGCGGACCGGAGGAGAACGCCGCGGCATGAAAATGTCCGAAGAGATCGGGCGATTTCCCGAGGGGCCGCAGTTGCGGCTGCCGGCGCCGCGACACGATGCCGACGGCGAGCGTGAGGCTCCGTGCGAACGCTCGCTCGGTCGTGAAGGTCAATCGCGATCTGACCGCCGGGAACGCGAAGAGATCCGCCTCGCCCGGACGCGCGGGCGATTGCCGCAGCGCGGCCCCGACCAGAGCCGCCGCTTCTCCAACGATCACGACGGCCGCGGTGTCCGTCCCCGACATCTCGAGACAGCTCGCGGCGAGATCGCCGAGCGGGATGGCGCGTGACGCCCCGGCGTCGAAGCGGACCAGTCGGGCGAAGGATCCGTCGCCGGCCAGGCAGTACAGAACTTGTAGCTTCGACGCGTGATCGCCCGTTCCGACCAGGTAGTCCGGAACGTTGGTTCCGTCGGCCGGCTGATACGCGGCCGCGTGACCGACGGCGACGAATTCCCCGAAGCGGTCGCGGCAATCGGAGAAGCCCTCACCGATGGCGCCGATCCCGAATGCGAACCCCGGGTCTCGCAGCGAAACGCTCGAGCAATGCGCTTCGCGAAAGGCGCTCGCGGCCAGCGGCGCGTCGGTGCCGATGACGCGGCAACGCACTTCGGCGCTGGGCGCCAGGTCGAAGATCTGGAACACAGCCCCGGCGCGCTCGACCCGGGTGCCGTCGACCGGACCGGCTTCGGGCTCGGACGTCCCCTCCTCCGAC
>DATIEW010000588.1:0-4540 GCA_035455585.1 Vicinamibacterales bacterium
CCGTCCAGAATGACGTCGCGGGCCGGCAACGCGCGGACGATCTCGACGACTTCGGGCACGGCCCCGCCGACCTCGCGCAAGTTGCGGGAATAGACGCGCACCTCGTCTCCGGACTTGTGCACCTGGATGCGCGCGCCGTCCAGCTTGTGCTCGAGCGAGGCTTCGCCCAGCTCCGCCAGCGCGGCGTCGACCGTATCCGCCGACTGGGCCAGCATCGGCTGCACCGGCCGGAAGAGCTGAATCAGAAAAGCGTCGAGCGCCGCGCCACCGTGGAGGAGCGCAGCCCGGGCGACCGGCGCCAGCTCGCCGGCCAGCATCGCCGCCCGGCGCAGGCGCGCGGCCGGCACGCCCGACGCGCGCGCGACCGCGTCGACCAGGATGCCTTCGAGCGCGCCCTGCCGCAGCTCGCCGAAGATGAGGCGGACGACGAAGTCCTGCTCGTCGCGGGTCGCGCGGTGGAGCAGATCGCGCAGGATCTGTGCTCTCGCCGCGTTCGATCCGGCGCCGGCAGCCACCGCCGCGCGGCCGAGAGACACGTCGACGTCAGTGAGCGTCAGCGTGGAGGAATCGGACGGGATCGTGTCGCGCAGACTGGTGAGCAGGCCCATGCCGACCCCGATGCGCCCCTGACGCGGCGACCCGCTGAGAAACGCAACCGCGATCTCGATCTCCTCCGGCGAGAGCCGCTTCAAGAGACCGGCGAGATGCTCGATTTTTCCCAGGCGCGCGCTGGTCTCCGCGACGGCCCCGGACACGGCGACCAGCTCACCGAACTGCAACTTCCAACCTCCAACTTCCAACTCCCAAGGGTACTCCCGCTCGTCCACCGACGAGGTCTCGAAATTGGGAATTGATTGGGAGTTGGGAATTGGGAGTTGGGCGTTGACTTACTCGTCCCTCAGCACCACGTTCGGGTCGACTCTCGATGCGCGCCACGCCGGAAGCCAGCATGCGGCGGCCGCAACGAGCGTGATGGTGGCCACGACGCCGGCCATGGTGGGCACATCGGTCGCCCGCACGCCGAACAGGAGCGAGGCGATCAGCCGGTTGAAGGCGAGCGCGCCCGCGATCCCGACGGTGATGCCGATCGCCGTGAGCACGAGACCCTGCCTCATCACCTGTGCCAGGACGCTGCCCTGATTGGCGCCCAGTGCCATGCGGATGCCGATCTCGCGCCGGCGTTCGGCGACCGAATACGAGAGGACACCGTAGGTGCCGATCGCGGCGAGCAGCAGCGCCAGGCCGGCGAAGCCGCCGAGCAGCTGCGCCAGCAGGCGCGGCCGGCGAATCGATTCCTCGAACACGCCGTCCATGTCGCGCAGTCGGACGATCGGCACCGAAGGGTCGGCCTCGCCGACGGCGCCCTCGATCGCCTGGCGCAGGCTCGCTGGCGGGAGCGTCGTGCGAAGCACGACGTTCATCGTGCCCGGAGCGTTGCCGAAGGGTGGCGGCAGGTTCGCGGTCTGATCGACGAAGAAGTAGAACTCCGTCCCCGTCTTCCGGTCGACGCCGCCCTGCTTGACGTCCCGGGCCACCCCGACGACCGTGAACCACGGCACCTCGTCGCCGCAGCAGGGCCGCAGGCGCTGGCCGATGGGGTTCAGCCCCTTCCAGAACGTGCTGACGAGCGTCTCGTTGACCACGGCGACCATGCCCGGAGATGTCGCATCGCTCCGCTGGAACGACCGCCCCTCCAGGATGGGAATCCGCATCGTCTCGAAGTAGTCGGTCATCACGAACTGGTAGTAGTCGACGTTCTCGAACGGCCCCTCGGGCGGCGCCGTGTAGTTGTCCATGTCCGTATCGTTGGCGTCGAGCGGACGGTTCGGTGGAAGCCCCGACATGGCCGTCGCGGCCTGCACTCCCGGCAGCGCCCGCAGCCGGTCCAGCAGCCGTTGATACAACTGCGCACGCGCGGAAGGCTGAGAGTACGTGGCGAACGGCAGCGACATCGAGAAGGTGACGAGGCGCGAGCGATCGAACCCGGTGTCGACGCCGGCGAGATTCGCCACGGTGCGCAGCAGCAGGCCAGCGCCGATCACCACCATCACGGCAAGCGCGACCTCGGCCATCACGAGCCCCCGGCGAATGTAGTGGCGCGCCGCGCCGGTCGCGCCTTTTCCACCGCCTTCCTTCAAAGCCGTCACGAGACCCGACACCCGCGTGTGCATCACCGGCGCAAGCCCGAACACCAGGCCGGTCGCGATCGACACGCCGAGCGTGAAGAGCAGCACGAACGGATCGACGGTGACTTCGGCCGTGCGCGGCAGGCTCGCCGGATAGAGACGGATGAGCGCCCGGACGCCCGCCCGGGCCAGGACGAGGCCCAGCGCGCCGCCGGCGAGCGCGAGCAGCACGCCTTCGGTCATGAACTGCAGCAGCAGGCGGGCGCGGTTTGCACCGAGCGCGGCGCGCACCGCGAACTCGCGATGCCGCGTCTCCGCACGCGCCAGCAGCAGGTTCGCGAGGTTCGCGCACGCGATCAACAGGACGAATGCGACCGCCGCCTGCAGGACCCAGATCGCCCGGCTGGCGCCGCCCACGATCTGTTCCTGCATCGCGTTCATCTGCAGGATATGGCCGGCTCCCGGCCTCGTCGTACGTTCCTCCTCACCAGCAGGCAGCGGGGAGAACACGTGCTGCGTCACGCCGACGCGTTCCCCCCAGTTCTCGATCAACGCGGTAAGCTCGGTCTGCGCCTGCTCCGGCGTCACACCCTCCTTCAGCCTCCCGACCAGATAGAGGTAGTGATTGCCGCGGTTCCGCCGGTTGCCGGGATTGAGCCCCAGCGGCATCCAGATCTCGGTGCGGTTGTCCATCACGTCAACGCCCGGAGGCATGATGCCGATAACCTCGCGCGGCAGGCCGTTCACCTCCACCATCCGGCCGACGATGTTCTCGCCTCCGAAGGCAGTGCGCCACAACTCGTGCGACAGGATGACGACGGGTGGCAGCCGCACCGGCGGCGAACCAGGCTGTGGAGCCGGCCCCGCGAGATCGGCCTCGCCCCTGCGGAACAGCCGGCCCATCGCAGGCTGGACGCCGAAAGCCGTGAGCAGATCGTCGTTCACCGAGGCCGACCGGACCCGGAGGGGACGATCCCCAGCCGTCAGATTGACCTCGCCCGTCGTGTAGGCGCCGACCGCAGCAAAGGACTGGTTGATCTCGCGGAACTCGAAGTACTCCGGCGGAGAGACCCAGAACTGATCGAACCCGAACGCCGGAAACCGGGTGGTCAGGTACATGAGCTGGTCCGCTTCCGGATAGGCGAGCGGGCGGAGGATGACGCCGTTGACGATGGAGAAGATCGCGGTGTTCGCGCCGATTCCAAGAGCGAGCGTGAGGATCGTCACCGCGGCGTACGCGGGCGCGCGGACGAGGCTCCGGACGGCGTAGCGAAGGTCCTGGCGAAAGTGATCGAAGCTCATGGAAGCCTTGGACGAGTACAGACGCTCTGGAGTTGAGGCAGCGATCTCAATTCCGTCAGCGAGTGTCTCATTCTGAGAGGACTCAACCACCCCTGTTTGCCCCGGCCGTGTCTGGATGGGGCACATCCGGACGGACGCCGCGGGACCGGCCTTTGCTGTGTCGAGAGCCGGCGGAACCAAGGCCGCCGTGCGTCTCCTATGCAGGTTACCGTTTGCGCCGTCGTTCTGATGCTCGCCGGCGCGCCCGCCTTCGCGCAGGAACAGGCGGCCGCGGGACGCATCAAGATTGCCTCGGGCACGGTGCTCATCGTCCGTGCGAACGCCACCATACCCGCCAAGGCAGGCGAACTGGTGTACGAAGCGGACACGTTGAGGACCGGCAACGACGGACGCGTCGGGGTCACGCTGAAGGACGATACCCGGCTCTCGCTCGGGCCGAACAGCGAGGTGCGCCTGGATCGGTTCGCGTTCGCCCCGGCCGAGGGCCGCCTGGCCTTCGTGCTGAGGGTCGTCAAGGGTGTCGCGGGATACGTCTCCGGACAGATCGCGAAGATCGCGCCCGACGCGGTTCGTCTCGAAACCCCCTCGGCCATTGTCGGCGTTCGCGGAACCACGATCGCCATCCGCGTTCCACAGCAATGAAGAACAGACGCCTCGCTGCAGCCGTTCTTGTCATGATGGCCGCCGCCCTCCCGGTAGCGTGCGGGCTCCAGCGCGTCAACGCCCCCGAGGGCCGTGGTGATGCATCCCTGATCGTGCTGCTGCCAGACCCCGAGGGCGACACGACCGGCAGCGCCGTCGTGTCGAACTCGAGCAAGCCGGCGTCGGTGGATCTCGAAAAGGCGCGCGACTACACGCTGGTCGGGGTGAACCTGCCGCCCACGCGCGTGAGGGAGATGAAGGAGTCGGACGTGCGGCGGCTCTTCGGCGACGTCCTCGAGGCCCTCCCGCCCGCGCCGGCGCACTTCACGCTGTTCTTCCGCTTCGAGTCGGACGAACTGACCGACGAAGGTCGGGCCCTCGTTCCCGACGTCCTGCAGGCCATGAAAAACCGCCCGGTGCCCGAGGTGTTCATCGTCGGCCACACGGACACCACAGGCACACCTGTCAGT
>DATIEW010000589.1:0-10039 GCA_035455585.1 Vicinamibacterales bacterium
CGCATCGTGAGCGGCAAATCCGGCAGACAACGTACGCGGTGCCGTCCACATCATCGCCGCCAGGACCAGCCACGTGGCCGCGAGCGCCGTGTAGAACGGCCAGCGATCGCGCAGCGCCCGGCGGAGCGAGTCGAAGACGAAGACTCGATCGTAGAGAAGGATCACGAGCGGCACGGTCGCCATCGATTCCTTGCATGCCATTCCGAGCGCGGACGACACGACGGCGATCGCCTCCCACCCGAGCCGCCTCCGCCCTGCGACGCGTTTGTCAATGGCCCTGATGCCCGCGTACAGGACGAGCAGATAGAACAGCGCCATCAGCGATTCCGTGCGCTGCGTGAGGTAGTTGACGACCTCGCTGTTGAGCGGATGAACGGCCCAGATGAGCGCCGCCGCGAATGCCATGTCGACGCCGGCGCGCCCGAAGCGTGCCTGATTGGCCGGCAATTGCAGGGTTCGCCGGACGATCCCGAACACGAGGAGCGCGCAGAGCAGATGAACCGCAACGTTGCCAGCGTGATAGCCGCGGACGTCCCGCCCTCCCAACGCGTAATTGAGGGCGAACGACACGTTCACGACCGGTCGGCCGGCCACCGGCGTTTCGTGCGGCGCGGAGAACACGCTCGGATCCCACAACTTCTCGATCGTGTGGTTGTCGAGGATGCTTCCTCGGTCGTCGAAGACGAAGGGGCCCGAGAGGCTGTTCCAGTAGGTCAGCGCGCCAGCCAGCACGATCAGCACCGCGCGCCATCGCAGGCGGGGCGGCTGCACGGGCGGCACGGCGGGCGGCCTGGCAGCCCGTCTCGCTCGTGTCATCTAGCGTGGGGCTCCGCCCCCCACCCCCGCCCCGGCTGGCTCGTTCACGACCCTCCCCCCAGCAGCCTCTGAACCGTCGCCACGTCCTGCCGCAGCGCCGGCGGCGCGGTCGCGATGAACCGCTCGCCGTAGGCGCGCGCCTCGTCGCGCCTGCCGGCCGCCGCGAGGTTCACGGTCACGTTGAACAGCGCGTTGAACGCGGTGCCGTCGAGCTCCACGGCGCGCTTCCACGCGTCGATCGCCTCGGTCCTGCGGCCCGTCTCGGCCAGCACGACGCCGAGCGCGGTGTAGGAGCCGGTGAGCGTCGAATCCAGGTCCAGCGCGCGGCGCAGCGCGGCCTCGGCGGCGGCGTAGTCCTTCCGCTGAAGCTCGGCGACGCCGATGTTCTCGTAGGCCAGGCCGTTGTCCGGATCCACGTCGAGCAGACGCCGGTACGTCCGCAGGGCGTCTTCCGGACGACCGGCCAGCGTGTAGGCGTTGCCGAGCGCGATCAGGGCGTCGGGATCGTCGCCCGCCGTCTGTTCGAGCAGCGCGACGGCCCGGCCGGCCTGGCCGGCCTCCGCCATGTACTGCCCGAGCTTGATCCGGACCTCGCTCTGCGTGATGCCGTTGCCGAGCGCCGCTTCGAGCGTGGCAATCGCATCGTGCGGCCGTCCGATGCGCCAGTAGACCAGCGCGAGCCGCCGGTAGGCGTCCTCGGTGTCCGGCCGCCTGACGATGACGCTCTTGTACATCTCGATCGCTTCAGCCGGCCGGCCCTGCCGATGCGCCTCCGCGGCGCGGGTCATCGTCTGTTCGATCTCGATGAGGCGTTTGGGATCATCGGCCTCGGTGTAGGACTCGCGGATGGGCACCGCGGCGCCGCCGATGTAGCCGAGCGACCGCAGGCGCTCCAGCGTCTCGGGCGTTTCCGCCTGAGCCCGCGCCGGCGGCGCAACATCGAAGCGCCGGAGGGCGTCCCGCATCGCATGCGCCCGAGCGGCTCGCACGTCGATGATGTTGCGCAGTTCCCCCGGATCCTCCGAGAGGTCGTACAACTCCGGGAGGGGCAGGTCGATGAGCTTCTCGCGGCCGACGAGCACTCCGCGCAGCGGCGCCCAGCCTCGCGTCACCGATGTCGTCATCGCTTCGAAGTACGACGGCCCGTCGGCGCCGCGCGTGCCGGCTATCAGGTCGCGCAGCGATTCTCCCGGCAGCGCGGCGTCGGCTGGCGCGCCGACCGCGCCCAGCAAGGTCGGCAGCAGATCGACGTGCCGCACCGGCGTCTCGATCGTCACTCCGGCACGGCCCGCGTCGCGGCGCCCCGGGTCGAGCTCGCTGACGATCAGGGGAACGCGCAGCACCGCCTCGTAGGCGAAGATGCTGTGCGTCAGCTCGCCGTGCTCGCCGAGACTCTCGCCGTGATCGGCCGTGACGATGACGAGGGTCGGGCGGGGTTGAGAGGAGAGGCGGTCGAAGAGGGTCCCCAGCGCGACGTCGGTCCAGGAAACCTCGCCGAGATAGGGCTCGGACGGGAAGCGCGCCGCCCAGTCGGCCGGAGCCTCGTAGGGGTCGTGCGGGTCGTAGACGTGGACCCACGCGAACCATTTGCCGGACTGACGCCCTATCCAGGCCAACGCCGAATCGACCACGAGATCGGCGCGTCGCTCGCGGTCGCTGGCGTCGGCCCTGGACGGCGTCTTCAACCGGTCGTCGTAGATGTCGAATCCCACGCCGAGGCCGAAACGGCTATCGAGCGGGAAGCCGCCGATGAACGCACCCGTGGCGAAACCCTGCGACCCGAGAATGGTGGCGGCGGTCGGCTCCGTCTCCCGCAGGCGGTACCCGGTGTTGTCGCGAATGCCGTGCTCGTAGGGATACCGCCCCGTCAGGATGCTGGCGTGCGACGGCAGCGTGACGACCGCGTGCGCGTGGGCGAAGGTGAAACGCGCGCCAGCCGCCGCGAGTCGATCCAGATTCGGCGTCAACGCGCGCCCGCCGTACGCGCCCAGCGAGTCGGCGCGGAGCGTGTCGATGGTGACGAGCAGGATGTTGCGAGCGGCGTTGACGCGCAGCGTGAAAACCGGCACCCGCGTCCACCACCAGCCGCCCAACGCCGCCGCCACGATCAGGACGACGAGGGCCAGGATGGTACGGGGGCGCGCTCGCCACTCGCCGGACCGGGAAGGCCGTCTGGCGTGGGTGACCTGCCTCTTTGCCATGGCGTGCCGATGCCGCGTACTTTACCACGCAGAAAATAGTGAGGTGTCGTGACGGTTCGGGCCGGACGCGGCGGACGCCGGCCTCTGCCGCCACCACATGCACTTTCATTCCTCGGCGGCCTCGACGCCGCCCGATCACCCACGGCGCAGGGACCAGCTCTCTTGGCGTCGTCGTACGATCGTATTACAATGAGATGACATGAAGACTACGATAACGGTGAGGCTGGATGCGCGACAGGCCAACGCCGTGACGCAGGCCGCCCGCCGTACCGGCAGGAGCGTATCCGACGTCGTCCGGGACGCGCTCGACAGCGCGCTGACGGAACGCACGATCGCCGCGCGCGCGGGGCACGTCAGAGGACGCCTCCGCCTCCCTCGTCGGGCGCGCTCACGCTGGCGCGAGACCATCCGGGAGCGGAACTGGCGATCGTGAGGCGCTGGCTGCTCGACACAGGACCCCTGGTGGCGTACGTGGACGCCGGCGATCCGGCTCACGAGATTGTGGCAACCGCTCTCGACGGGTTCACCGGCCGCCTGAATACGACCGGTGCGGTGCTGACAGAAGCCATGCACCTCGTCGCCGCGGACCCCTCTGGCTCCGAGCTGCTGGTCGAATTCCTCATCGCAAGCCGCGCCGAGATTGCCGAGACGACCCGCCCCGTCGAACTGCTGGCAGCGGTGCGGCTGATGAGGAAATACCGCGACATACCCATGGATTACGCCGACGCGACGCTGGTGCTGCTTGCCGACCAGCTCGGCGTCACGGAGATCCTGACGCTCGACCTCCGCGGTTTCTCGATATATCGAACACCACGTGGAAAAGCATTTCGACTGCTTCTGCCACGTCATCGGTAGTCGATCCAACTGCGCTACAATCCCCGTGCAGACATGGCTCGCTTGCGCCACCGGCGACCTCACCCAGCCGGGGAACTTCTCCGGCGCGGCGGAACCCTGCCTCTGGTGTTCCTTGCCGCGGCCGCGGCCGCCACGTTTGCCGCGCACGGAGCTCAGCCCCCAGCGTTGAGATCGCGCGTCGACCTCGTGCAGGTCGATGTCGTTGTCGTCGACGGGGAGGGGGGCCCGATTCGCGGCCTGACGGCGGCCGACTTCGTGCTCTCCGATCGGAAGCAGCCGCAGGCTATCGCGACATTCGAGGAGATCTCGCACGAGGACGGAGTAAAGGGAGGCCTGGCGTTCCCGCCGTCGCTCGCGAGAGACGTCGCAGACAACCGGACGGCGCGGGCCAATCGGCTCGTCGTGCTGGTAGTCGATGACCTGCACATCTATCGAGGGCGGACAGACCGCGCGAAGGACATCGCGCGAGCGGTGCTGACCGACCTCGGCCCGCAGGCCTCGATGGCGGTTCTCTTCACGAGCGGCGAGCACAACACTCACGTAACCGAGGACCGGTCACTGCTGATCGCGGCCGTCGAAACGCTCAACGGGCGCCAGTCCTTCCGCCGGCCGCATCAGGCCATCGACGCGCAGAGAACGGGCTTCGCCGATCCAGGCGCCACGATGGAGACCAGGCTCGGTGCGATTCAACGCGATTGCGAGTCCAGGCGAACGACGGGCGGATGACCGCGCAGCGGGAAATCGGCTTCGTCGTGGTTCCCGAAGAGGGATCCAACGTCCGCGAATCGGGCTGCCGGTTGCTGGATGACCTGTGGATTCGATCGCCGGAACTGCGATGACAGCTCTCCGAGCGGGCGCTCTCACGGCGCTCCTACTGGCGGCTGCAGGGCTCGTCGATGGACAGCGGCCGGCGGAAGTCCCAGCGGACCCTGCGGCTCCAGCATTCTCGCCGCTTGGCTTCCAGGATCTCCTGGCCTACCAGCAGGCATTCCCCGCAACCCCCGGCCATCCTCTGGTGATACAGGCTTCCGCATCGAAGTATTGGGCGTTCCGCGGTCTCGCGTACCGCGAGAGCGGGGAGCCGCAGGGTGCGGTGTGGACGACGGTCGGCCCTCAGACCACGCTGCAGAATCCGGAGTTCGGCAGCTCCGAAAACGTCTCCGGACGTGTCTCCGCGCTGGCCATCTCGCCGGCGTGCGAACTGCGTGGCCCGTGCCGCCTCTGGGTCGGGGCTGCCGGCGGCGGGGTCTGGCGCAGCGATGACGCCATGAACACCGACGACGTGAAGTGGCGATGGGTTTCGCAGGGCCTCGGCACCAACAGCATCGGCAGCCTCGCGACGGACCCCAACGATCGGACGGGGAGCACGATTCTGGTCGGCACCGGGGAAACCAACCAGCCGAACAACTCGGGCGCCGGCACCGGGCTCTACCGATCGACGGACGGCGGCGATCGCTGGACCCGGATCCCGACGATGATCACGGATCCCGCCATCTCGGCCGTGCCGATCGATTTCACGTTCACGCGCGGCATCAGCACGGTCGTGGTCGAGCCTGGCAATTCGCAGACGATCTACGTCGCGACGACCAGCGCGATGCTCGGCATGACCGCGGTTCGAGGCGGGCAGACGCAGACGACCGGGTTCCCGCAGCCTCGAGTCGGGCTCTACAAGACCCAGAACGGCGGCACGAGCTGGAGCCTCGTCTGGGTGCCGCCGCTCGATCCCGTCGTGCCCGCGAATCCACACATCGGGGTGGGCGTGGGGGACACGATGTTCGGCGTCCGCCACGTCAGGCTCGACCCGCGGAATCCCCGCATCGTGTACGCCACCGCGTGGAACAACGCCATTCACCGTTCGGCGCCGTCGCTGGAGGGGGGCGACAGTTCGTTCAAGCCGGTGTTCGCGATTGCCGGACTGCGGCGGTTCCGGGACCTGGCGATGTTCGACATCACGGTCCGGAACAGCCGGACGCGGCTGTACGTCTACAACGGCACCGAGAGCCTGGACGATCAGTCGCTGTACCGCCTCGACAACGCCGACGTCCCGGCTTCGACGCTCGTGCAGGCCGATGCCGCGGGCACCCTGGTCAACACCAACGCGTGGATCAAGCTCTCGTCGAACGATCCCGGAAACCCTGGCTCGACGAGCCGCCGCCTGTGCGGGAGCCAATGCTTCTACGATCTGGTCGTCGCCGTCCCGGAGGACCGTCCGGACACCGTGTACGCCGGCGGCGTTGCGACTCCGGTCTTCGGCGACCCGACCATACGCTCGACGAACGCCGGCGAGAGCTTCTCGTCGTTCGGCCGCGATGCCCAGACGCCGAGAAACGTCAGCCACGTGGACGTACGGGCCATCGTCTTTCATCCACGCGACTCGAACATCGTGTTCGTGGGATCGGATGGAGGCGTCGTTCGCAACGACGGGACCTTCGCCAACATCAGCGGCCGGTGCCAGCAGCTCTACGGCGGCGCTCCACAGTGCCAGACCGTTCTCGCCGACGTGCCCACGCGCCTCTACTTCCTCAACAGGGGACTGCAGACGATGCAGTTCTACAACGTCGCGATCGATCCGCGGGCTCCGCTGCGCCGGATGATGGGCGGGCTTCAGGACAACGGCACGATCTGGCTCGACGGCCGGAGCCGCACGAGGGTGTGGACGGCGCTCCTGCCGCTCGGAGACGGCACCTCCGCGTGCGGCTTCCACCCAACGCGTCCCGAGGTGTTGTTCGCCAGCTTCCAGAGCAACCGCTTCTTCACCAACTTCCGGAACGGGGAACTGGCCGCCTGGGCCCGCACCGACGATCCGATCCGGGCCAGCAACGAACGCGCCTCGATCACGCAGTCGACGGGCCGGCAGTTCATCACCTTCGATCAGGCGGTTCCGGACACCCAGTACACCGGCTTCCAGCACATCTGGCGGACCCGGACCAACGGTGGCAGCCAGGCGTTCCTGGAAGGGAACTGCAGCATCCTGTCGCCCGCTTCCGGCGCCACGTGCGGCGACTGGGTTCCCCTCGGCGTGGCGTACCCGTTCCCGGCAGGCAGCGGCCCCGATTCTCCGGGCCGCAGACCAGGGGATCTGACCAGCGACTTCTACGGCCGCGACCGGGTGGGCGGTCTCATTGTCGCGGCCGAGCGGACGCCCGCAGACCGCGGCACGCTGTGGGCGGCGACCAACATGGGGAGGCTCTTCGTCACGAAGAACGCCGACGCGGCTGGAATCGACGTCGAGTTCGTCCGCATCGACACACCCGCCACACCCCATCGCTTCGTCACTCGCATCGTCGTCGATCGAACCGATCCCAACGTCGCGTTCATCTCCTACTCGGGCTTCAATGCACTGACGCCGGCCACGCCGGGTCACGTCTTCCGCGTCGTATATGACGCGGCCGATGGCAGCGCGACGTTCACCTCGATGGATTTCGACCTCGGGGACATCCCGATCAACACGCTGGCGTTCGACGATCTTCGCGGCGATCTCTACGCAGGGACCGACTTCGGACCGCTTCTGCTGCGGCGAGGGTCTTCACGCTGGGAGCTTGCGGGAGTCGGGTTCCCCCAGGCGCTGATGGTGGACCTGAAGGCCGTGCCCGAGCAGCGCGTGATGGTGGCGGCCACGCACGGGCTCGGAATTTTCTACCTGAACCTGCCGCCGGTGGAGTGACCGGTTATCCCGACTCCCGACTCCCGACTCCCACCTCCCAACTCCCAACGACCAGGCAAGGCACCTGACCTTGGCTTGGTTGCTTGAAACCCGATGCGTCTCACGGCTCTGTGGTACCGGACGCAAGATCCAGGAACGTGCTGTCAACTGATGCTCATTGGGCGTTGGGAGTTGGAGATTGGGAGTTGATCCGGTTTCCTCTCGCTCTCTCAGAACCTGGCAAACACGCCGACGCCGAGCACGAGTCGAGCCTGCACGTCATCGGACGAGAGCTCGAAGCCTCGAAGCGGCGGTCCGCTCAGAGTGGACAGCCGTCCTGTCGACGGATCGTTGCTGAACTGTATGCTCGGATTCGTGAACGACTCCACGAAGCCCCCGGGAGACCCGGTCGTTACGGCCGGTTCTGCATCGACGAGGATTCGGGTGCCTGGCCGGCCGATGTACGCGCGTCCATCGATCCGGAACCCCCATCGGTCTGACATGTCTCGACGCAAGCCGCCGCCGAGCACCGCCACCACCGACGTCCCGTGTGAGTAACGGATCGTGGCTCGATCAGTCTCGTGGATCGGGACCTCGGCCAGGATCGAGAAGCCGTAGCTTCCCTCGAGAGCTGCCGCCGGCAGATCGCCGGTTCCGGTCAGCACGCCGCCGCCGAATGTCGCATACGGCCTGAACGACTGCCATCCGCCGATCAGGACGTTCAATGCGCCGGTGACCATCACCTCGCGGCTCGAACCGTCGCGCACGCCCGCGGTGGCATTCACCGTTTGATCCGTGAACGGGCCGGTCGAGAGCAGGCCGCTGATGGCCGACGCGAAACTGGCGCGAGCCGCTTCGACTTCGCTGGTGAACTCGTCCGTGAAGCCGGAACCACCGAGGAAGTCGACGCCGACTTCCGCCGAGAAGCGCGACGTCAGGATCCTCCTGACGCGGACGCCGATGACGCCGCCGCTCGAGTTGCCGTGGACAAGCGCTTCGATCGGAGAATCCAGCGAGCTGATCCGGTCGGAAAGACCGAACTGCTCGTTCACGCTGTTCAGGATCGCCGCACCGTCTCCAAAGAACCACGACGGCGTCTGCCGGGTGGGGAAGAGAGGACTCGACGTGGTCAGCGACGCTCCCGGACCCGGGAACGCGATCGTGGGAGTACCGGCCTTGAACCACGCGCCGTGTCCTTCGACCTCCCATCGCGGAATCCGGGCAACGGGAGCCTGTGTCGTCGCGCCGTCCCGCACTTCTGCGGGGGCAGATGCCGGCGGCTGCGCGTCCAGGCGGACCGCACCGGCGAGCACGAGCATCGTGGCGACGGTCTCGACGCGGGCGTGGCGCCACAAGGAAGTCATGCCCCGCCGAGGTACCTTCTGATCCGCTCGAGGTCGGCCTTGAAGAACGCCGGCGGCGCTGCTTCGACGAACCGGCGCCCGTAGACGACCGCCTCGTCCCGCCTGCCCGCCGCGGCCAGCTCGAACCAGAGGTTGTAGAGCGCGTTGAACTGCGCGCCGTCGAGCGCGACGGCGCGCTTCCAGCTTTCGATCGCCTCGCCCTTCCGCCCCGTGCCAGACAGGATCACGCCGAGCGTCGTATGCGCGTCCGGCAGCGCGGGATCGGTATCGAGCGCCTGCCGGGCGTACGTCTCAGCCTGCTCCATCCGGCTCCGGCGATCGGTTTCGCTTCCCGAGGCGAGGGCCTGTCTCAACACCATCGATGCGAGGTTCTGAAGCGCGAGGCCGTTCGTGGGATCGAGCGCCAGCACGCGCTCGAATGTCCGGATGGCGTCGTCGTATCGCTCGGCGCCGCTGTAGGCCACGCCCAGCCCGTTCAGCGCCTCCACGTCATCCTCCGGCATGCCGCCGAGGAGCGCGATCGCCCGATGGGAGTCGGTGCCGCTCTCGGCCAGGTAGATGCCGAGCCAGATGCGGATGTCGTGATCGGGCGCGCCGTTGGCGAGCCCCCGTTCCAGCGTCTCGATCGCCGGCTCCGGACGCCCGGCTTCCCAGTAGGCCTGCGCGAGCGTGAGATAGGCGTCGGCGGTGTCGGCGCGGCGGGCGATCACCGTGTCGAGCAGCGCGATCGCGTCGCCGTTCTCACCTTCCTGGAAGAGAATCGTGGCCCTCTGCAGGGCCCGATCGATCTCGACCAGCCGTTTCGGGTCGTCCGCTTCGGTGTATCTGTCGCGGGCGGGTGCGCTCCCCGAGACGTAGCCGAGGGAGCGCAGGGCAGCGGCTGCCGCCGCCGATTCCAGGCCCGGACGGTGGGGCAGGGCGACGTCGAAGGTCTGCAGCACGCCGGCCAGCGTCGCCACGCGCGCATGCTGGTCGGATGCGATGTTCCTCTCTTCCCGCGGATCGGTTGCGAGGTCGTACAGCTCGGGGATGGGGAGATTGACGTACTTCGTCCGCCCTTCGAGCACGCCGCGGAGCGGCGCCCACCCTCGCACCAGGTTGTAGGTCATCGCCTCGAAGTACGCCGGCCTGTCGACGCCGCGTCCACCCCGAATCAGCTC
>DATIEW010000590.1:0-2109 GCA_035455585.1 Vicinamibacterales bacterium
CGTCGACGACATCGCGACCCAGCCTGACGGGCGGATCTCGATCGGCCGCCTGGCGGCCTACGTCCGCGATCGGCGGATCCCGCTCGAGATGTGCCCCACCTCGAACGTCGACACCGGCGCGGTGGCACGGCTGGAGGACCACCCCATCGACCTGCTGAAGCGCCTCCGCTTCCGGGTGACGCTCAACACCGACAACCGGCTGATGAGCCAGATCAGCCTGTCGGACGAGTTCGCGAGCATGGTTGCCGCCTTCGGCTGGGACCTGGCCGACATGGAGTGGGTGACCCTCAACGCCATCAAGAGCGCCTTCCTGCCGTTCGACGGCCGCCTGCGGATCATCAACGAGCAGGTGAAGCCAGGCTACGCGCGCCTGCGCGCCGAGGCATCGGCGGCAGGGATGGCGGTCGGGTAGGCGACCGGTGCGCTCGGTGTATCCTCACTCCCGCCGAATGAGTAGCCCCGAGCCAGGGAGTTCGACGCAATGACCTACGTGATCGTGGAGCCGTGCATCGGCGTCAAGGACGCCTCGTGCGTGGACGTCTGCCCGGTGGACTGCATCCATACCACCGACGAGGCGCCGCTCTACTACATCGACCCGGACGAGTGCATCGACTGCGGAGCCTGCGAGCCCGAGTGCCCGGTCACCGCGATCTTCGCCGAGGACGCGGTGCCGGAGCAGTGGACCAACTTCATCCAGATCAACGCCGACTTCTTCAAGAAGTAGCGGATCGTGGTCCGCCTGATCGCCCTGTACAGCCAGCCCGACGACCCGGCCGCCTTCGACGCCCACTACCGCGACGTCCACGCCCCCATCGTCGCTCGGTATCCCGGGCTCGTCGACGTGCAGCTGACCAGGGCCGATGGGATCGGCGGTCGCCCGGCCGCCTTCTACCTGATGGCCGAGATGCGCTTCGCGACGCGCGCCGACCTCGACGAGGCGCTTGCCTCTGACGCGGGCCGCGAAAGCGGCAGGGACCTGCGCAACTTCGCGCAGGCCGGCGTCACGCTCTTCATCGCCGATGACGCGGCCGCGACCGATGGCTGAGCCGACCGCCCCGGTGGCCGTGGCACCGGAGACGCTCGGCTTCGAGCGGGTCCACTACGCCAAGGATGCGGAGCGCGGCGTCGCGACCGTGACGATCGATCGGCCGCAGGTCATGAACGCCTTCGACTTCCAGACGCTGCGCGAGCTGGGACGCGCCTTCGAGGACGCCTCGTGGGACGACGGCATGGCGGCGGTGGTTGTGACCGGGGCGGGGGATCGCGCCTTCTGCACCGGCGCCGACCTCGACGAGCAGGCCGCGATGGGCGCCACGAGCGGCCAGTACTGGCGCTGGATGGGTGCGTTCATCGAGATGCACGATCGGCTGCGGAACATCGGCAAGCCGACCATCGCTCGCATCAACGGGATCTGCGTCGGTGGCGGCAACGAGCTGCAGATGGCCTGCGACCTCTCGGTCCTCGTCGACGACGCCTACATTCGGCACGTGGGGCCCGAGCACGGCTCGGTGCCGGCCGGTGGCGCGACGCAGTGGCTGCCGATCCTCGTCGGCGACCGCCGGGCGCGGGAAATCCTGATGCTGTGCGAGCCGATCAGCCCCACCCAGGCGCTCGACTGGGGTCTCGTCAACCGGGTCGTGCCGCGCTCCGACCTCGACGAGACGGTCGCGACCCTGGCTGCCGGCCTGCGGGCGAAGCTGCCGGAGGCGCTGCGCTACACGAAGACCCAGCTGAACTGGTGGCGCGACCTCGTCTGGTCGCAGACCGTGACGCACGCACGCGACTGGCTGGCGGTGCACTCGACGGCTGATGAGACCCGCGAGGCGGTCGCCGCCTTCCACGAGAAGCGCGCCCCGCGCTACGACGAGCTGCGGCGGCTCCAGGCCGGCGCCGGCCGTGCCTGTCCGACGTGCGGCGAGACCGGCATATCGGCCTACGCGACCTATTGTCCGGGCTGCGCGGCGCAGCTCCCGGACGTATTCGAGGCGATCCCGTGAGCGACGAGCCGCTGATCCTGGTCGAGCGCGACGAAGAGCGGCGCGTGGCGCTGCTCCGCTTCAACCGGCCGAAGCAGCTGAACGCGCTGAACGGCCAGGTCATGGACGAGCT
>DATIEW010000591.1:0-21877 GCA_035455585.1 Vicinamibacterales bacterium
AACTCGAGTAGGTCAGGCATCGCGCTGCTGTCTGAATTCGACCGACCCCGCGCCGCACAGCTGCTCGACATCCGTGAGGAGCCTCTCCGACGGCCGGACGCGCTGCGCCACGTCGGCCTTGACGCGCAGCGGCCGTTCGGAGCCGCGCACGTCCAGCTCGAGATGGACGCGCCGGTCGCCCCGGTGCCGTGAGAGCAGCTCCGCCAGCGCCTCGAACGTCGGCCGGCCGTGCGGGGGCACCGCCAGGTGGATCGCCACTTCCCGCGTGGTCCGCTCGGGAAGGACCGCAATCGGCAGCAGCTCCGTTGCCACCAGGCGCGCCGATTCGTCGTCCTTCTCGAACTTGCCGCGGACGAGCAGCATCGCGTCCTGTTCGATGATCGAACCATGCTTGCCGAATGCTTCCGGAAAGGCGACCACTTCGATCGCTCCCCCGGTGTCGTCCAGCGAGAACACGGCCATCCTGTCCCCTTTCTTCGTCTTGAGGGACCGGATCGCGGCGACGATGCCGGCGGCCCAGACGTCGGCTTCCGATGCGGTCAGCTCCGCGATACGCCGCGCTCCGAACAGCTTCAGCTCCTGCGAGTACCGCTCGAGGGGGTGGCCGCTCATGTAGAGGCCGAGCGCTTCCTTTTCGAAGGTCAGCTGTTGCACGTCGGTCCAGCCCTCGACCTCCGGCAGCGGTACGGCCGCGGGCTCATCGTCGGTCGTTCCCCCGAAGAGCTGGTGCTGGCCCTTGTCGCGGTCGCGCTGGTGGCGCCCGCCGTGTTCGAGCGCGCGGTCGACCGCCGCGAACAGCCGTGCCCGCCGCGCATCCGGCGGGCCCGCTTCGGGGGCCACCGAATCGAACGCCCCTCCCTTGATCAGGCTTTCGAGCACACGTTTGTTGACGAGCCGGAGGTCGACGTGCTCGCAGAGCGTGAAGAGGGACTCGATCCGTCCCAGCTCCCGGCGCACCGCCAGGATGGACTGAATCGCGCCATCCCCCACGTTCTTCACCGCGCAGAGTCCGAACCTGACGCCGTCGGAAACCACCGTGAACCGCAGCTCGCTGGTGTTCACGTCGGGCGGCAGGATCGGCACACCCAGCTCGCGGCATTCGCCCAGGTACATCGCCAGCTTGTCGGAATTCGCCGCCTCGATGGTGAGGAGCGCGGCGAAGAAATGCCGCGGATAGTTCGCCTTCAGGTACGCCGTCTGATAGGCGAGCAGCGCGTAGGTCGTCGAATGCGACTTGTTGAAGCCGTATCCGGCGAAGTACTCCATCAGGTCGAAGATCTTCGCGGCCTTCTTCTCGCTGATGCCGTTCGTCCGGGCTCCCGCCATGAAGGCGGCGCGCTGCTTCGCCATGACCCGGGGGTCCTTCTTGCCCATGGCCTTGCGGAGCACGTCGGACTGGCCCATCGAGAAGCCGGCCAGCACCGCCGCGATGCGCATGACCTGCTCCTGGTACGCGATGACGCCGTAGGTGTCCGACAGGATGGGGGCCAGCTGCGGCAGCTCGTACTTCACGTCGGTCCTGCCCTGCTTGCGCGCCACGAAGTCGTCCACCATGCCGCTCTTGAGCGGTCCCGGACGGTAGAGCGCGTTGAGCGCGATCAGGTCGTCGAGGCGCTCCGGCTTGGCTTTGCGCAGCAGGTCGCGCATGCCTGAGCTCTCGAACTGGAACACGCCGTAGGTCTGCCCGTCGCTGAACAGCTTGTAGGTCTTCGCGTCGTCGAGCGGCAGGGCGTCGATGTCGAGGGCGATGCCTTCGGTGCGCCGGATCTCGGCCACGGCGTCGTCGATGAGCGTCAGCGTCGTGAGCCCGAGGAAGTCCATCTTGAGGAGGCCGACGCGCTCGACCTCTTTCATGGCCCACTGGGTGACGATCTCGTCCTTCTGGCTCTTGTAGAGCGGCACGAATTCGGTCAGCGGCCGCGGAGCGATCACCACGCCTGCCGCGTGAACCGATGCGTGCCGGGTCATGCCCTCGAGGCGCTGGGCGATGCCGAGCAGCTCCTTCACGCGGACGTCCTTCTGCTCGATGTCCTTGAGCGCGGGGCTCTCCTGGAGCGCCCTGGCCAGTGTCATGTCGAGCGCGGGAGGCACCGCCTTCGCCACGCGGTCGGCGTCCGCGTAGGGGATGTCCATCACGCGGGCCACGTCCCGCACGACGGCCCGCGCCTTCATCGTGCCGAACGTGATGATCTGGGCGACGTTCTCGCGTCCGTACCGGCGCGTGACGTAGTCGATGACCTCCGCGCGCCTGCGCTCGCAGAAGTCGATGTCGATGTCCGGCAGCGACACCCGCTCGGGGTTCAGGAAACGCTCGAAGATGAGGTCGTACTCGATCGGATCGACATCCGTGATCCGCAGGCAGTAGGCAACGAGGCTGCCCGCCGCCGACCCCCGGCCGGGGCCGACGGGGATGCCCTGCTCCCGCGCGTAGCGGATGAAATCCCAGACGATCAGGAAGTACCCGGGGTACTTCATCTGCTTGATCATCTCGATCTCGTACGTCAGGCGGCGCTCGTACTCGTCCAGCGTGTGCTTCAGTGTGCCACGCGACGCCAGCTCCCTCAGGCGCGGCAGACGCTGCACGAATCCCTCCCGGACGATGTGCTCGAAGTAGCCGTCGACGGTGAAGCCGGGCGGCACGTCGAAATTCGGAAGATGGCTGACCGCGTCGGACAGGTCGACGCGGCAGCGTTCGGCAATGCGCACGGTGTTGGCGAGCGCCTCGGGAAAGTCGCCGAAGATCGCCGCCATCTCGTCGGGTGTCTTCAGGTAGAACTGGTCGCCGTGGTACCGCAGCCGGTCGGCATCGTTGACGGTCTTGCCCGTTCCTATGCAGAGCAGGATGTCGTGCGGCCTGAAGTCCGAGTTCTGCAGGTAGTGGACGTCGTTGGTGCAGACGAGCGGCAGCCCGAGGTCCTTCGCGATGGGCTGCAGGCCGGCGTTGACGCCCTTCTGCTCGTCGAGGCCCTGGAACTGCATCTCCAGGAAGAAGTTCCCCGGACCGAAGATGTCGCGGTACGCCGCTGCCGCCGCGAGCGCCCGCTGCGGCTGTTCCGTCCGGATGCCGGTCGCGACCTCGCCCTTGAGGCAGCTGCTCAGACCGATCAGCCCTTTCGCGTGCGCGGCGAGCAGTTCCTTGTCGATCCGGGGCTTGTAGTAGAACCCTTCCGTGTAGCCAGCCGACACGAGCTTGATCAGGTTGTGATAGCCCTCGGTCGTCTCGGCCAGCAGAACCAGATGGTTCGCGGCTTCCCCGGGCGTGCCGCTCCGGATCCGCCGGTCGCCGGGGGCCACATACACCTCGCAGCCGAGAATCGGCGTGATCCCGCGCTTCCGCGCCTGGTCGTGGAACTGAATCGCCGAGAACATGTTGCCGTGCTCGGTGATCGCGAGGGCCGGCATCTTCAGCTGCACGGCCCGATCGAGCACTTCTTCGATGCGGCACGCTCCGTCGAGCAGCGAGTACTCGGAGTGGAGGTGGAGATGGACGAACTCAGACATGGCGCATGGCCAGCTCATTCCCATTCTATGGTCGAGGGCGGTTTCGAGCTGATGTCGTAGACCACCCGGTTGATCCCTTTCACCTCGTTCACGATTCGCGACGAGATGGCTCCGAGCAGCTCGTGCGGCAGCCGTGCCCAGTCGGCGGTCATGCCATCCCTGCTCTCGACCGCGCGAATCGCGATCGTATGCTCGTAGGTCCGCGCATCCCCCATCACCCCGACGCTCTGCACCGGCAGCAGGACCGCGAACGATTGCCACAGCCGGCGATACCATCCGGCCCGCTTCACCTCCTCGGCCACGATGTGATCCGCACGCCGCACGAGATCGAGCCGCGCCGCGGTCACCTCGCCGAGTATCCTCACCGCCAGTCCGGGCCCGGGGAACGGCTGCCGCCACACGAACTCGTCGTCGAGCCCCAGCTGCTGTCCGACGGCCCTCACCTCGTCCTTGAAGAGCTGCCGCAGCGGTTCGACCAGCCGGAACCGCATGCGTTCGGGCAGTCCGCCGACGTTGTGATGGCTCTTGATCACGTGCGACGGCCCGATGACCGACACGCTCTCGATCACGTCCGGGTACAGTGTCCCCTGCGCGAGAAAATCGAAGCTGCCGAGCTTCGTCGCTTCCTGCTCGAACACGTCGATGAAGGTCGCGCCGATGATCTTCCGCTTCTGCTCGGGGTCGGCGATCCCCGCGAGCCGATCGAGAAACAGCCTGGACGCGTCGACGAACACGAGCGGGAGCTGCAGGCGCTCGAACCGCCGCTGGATCTGGCCTGCTTCGTCCATCCGCATCACGCCGTTGTCGACGAAGACGCAGGTCAGGCGGTCGCCGACTGCGCGGTGGACGAGCAGCGCGGCCACCGTGGAATCGACCCCGCCGGACAGCCCGCAGACGACGCGGCCGTTCCCGACCTGCTCGCGGATTCCCGCCGTCGCCTCGTCGACGAACGACGACATGGTCCAGTCGCCCGTGCACCCGCAGACGTCGAAGGCGAAGCTGCGCAGTATCTCCAGCCCCCTGTCCGTGTGCGCGACCTCCGGATGGAACAGAAGCGCATACAAACCGCGGGCCGGCGCGGCCATGGCCGCCACCGGGGCATTGGCGCTCGTGGCGGTTACGGCAAAGCCCTGGGGCGGCGTCCTGACGAAGTCTCCGTGGCTCGCCCAGACCCTCAGCTCCCCGGGAACCCGGTCGAACAGCGGCGAGTCCGGCTCGATTCGAATCGTCGCGAGGCCGAACTCCCTGTGCGGGGCGGGCGCCACTTCCCCGCCCAGGATGTCCGTCATCAACTGCATGCCGTAGCAGATGCCCAGCACCGGAACGCCCGACGACAGCACTGCAGTATCGCACCGCGGGGCTCCCGCTTCCGAAACGCTGCGGGGTCCGCCAGACAGGATGATGCCCGCAGGGCGCCGCGCCGCGATCTCGCCGGCTGCCGTGTCGAACGGCAGGATCTCCGAGTACACCGAAAGCTCCCGGAGCCGCCGCGCGATCAACTGCGTGAATTGCGATCCGAAATCGAGGACGACTATGGACTGGTGTTTCACCAAAGACTCGACGAGGTGGCCAAGGCCGATTCCCGAGCGGGTGCTGACCCGCGATCAGCACCGAGCCCGGCGTCAGCGCTCGAGGTGTGGCGCTATTATAAGGTGTGCGTCGCCTTCTCACCACAATATCTTGTAGTGCGGCGACGAATTCCGCGTTCCCGAATCAAAACGTGGCGGCCGATTCCCATGGGAATGACCGGCCGCGATGCTCCGCTGTCGGCTTGACCGTCTGGGGCCGCTTCGAAGGGTCCAAGACTCCCCGATTCGCGTGGAAGCGTACGGTCACCCTCGTGGTTTGCTCCGCCATCGGACTCGCCGTTGGTGTGGGCTCACCGTTGTCCGGTGAGGCTGTGCAGAGTTTTCCAACCGCGACATCGTGGACGATTGCACTTTCTGCAGCACCGCAGGGGCCGCCGGTTACCGCCGGTGATCGGATCTTCTTCGCGCTCGAATCGGGCATCGTCCAGGCGCGGTCGCTCGAGCGGGGAGCCGAGATCTGGACGGAGAAGATCCAGGCGAGCGGCCCGATCGTGGCCGATGCCGACGTCGTGGTGGTTCCTGCGCAGGGAACCCTCCATGGCCTGGCCGCCGCGACCGGCCGGAAACTCTGGGAAATGCCACTCGGCGAGCTTACCGCCCCTGCCCTTCTGCGGGGCGGCTGGCTGGTCGTTGCCGTCGAGGACGGGCTGGCCGCTTACAGGGCAGCCGATGGTGTCCGCCTGTGGCGGCGGGCGATTGGCCGCATCGAGGAGCGGCCGGCCGTCGACGGTCCCGTGCTGTTCGTGTCGGTGACCGACGGGCGGGTCGCCGCGCTCGAACTCGAGTCGGGCTCGCCCCACTGGGATCGCCGGGTCGGATCGACTCCGACCGAGCCGTACGTGCTGGCCGAGCGGGTCTATGTCGGTTCCAACGGCCGGGACCTGGTGTGTCTCCGGGCAGCCACTGGCGAAGAAAGCTGGCGATTCCCCATCGGCGCGGCCGTGCGAGGAGCGGCCGTGGCGGATCCGTCGCACGTCTACGTGGTTGCGATGGACAACCTGCTGCGTGCGCTGCACCGGACGAACGGCGCGCTCAAGTGGAAGCGGGACATCCGCTACCGTCCATCCGCAGGTCCGTTCCTCCTCGGACGATACGTTGGCGTCCCGGGTATGACCGGTGTGCTCAGAGGTTTCGATGCGCTGACCGGCGCACCCTCTGGAGATCTGAAGCTGGTGGACCCGCTGGTCACCGTGCCAGCCACGTCGGAGCCCTCGGGTGGGCGCCTCGCGATGATCATCGGCGTCACCGGGAATCTGCGGGGCCAGTGGACGCTGGTCGCCGCAACCGAGCCGCTGCCGTCGCTGCCGGTGGCGCCGCTCAAGGCTCTGCCGGGGACTGCCCTCCCGCCGCTGACGCCGTCCGGGCAGGCCGCGCCGGAGCCTTGGCCGCCTGCTCGTCCCGGATGACCGCTGCCAGCCGCCGGACGCCTTCCTCGATCCGTTGAGGAGTGGGCGCCGAAAAGGACAGGCGCATGATGTCGCGCCCGCCGCCATCGACGAAGAACGCTTCGCCGGCGACATAGATGACGCCGTGCTGGACGGCGCGCTGGATCATGGCATCGGCATCGATGCCCGAGGGCAGCGTGGCCCAGAGAAAGAAGCCGCCTCTGGGCTGAGGCCAGCGGAGATCCGTTCCCAGCTCCCGGCGCAGCGCATCGACCATCACGTCCCGCTTGTGCCGATAGTGGGCGCGCAATACTGGAATCTGGCGCTCGAGCACGCCTCGGCGGCACGCTTCGTAGACGATGCGCTGGTCGAGTCCGCTCGTGCACAGATCCGCCGCCTGCTTGGCGACCTCGAACTTGGCCGCGAGCGGCGCGGCTGTCTCGATCCATGCGACTCGAAAGCCGGGAGCGAGGGTCTTCGAGAAGCTGCTCATGTACACCACGCGGCCGTCTTCGTCATCCGCCCTGATGGGCCGGACGTCCTCCTCCGTGGTCGAATCCTCGAAGTACAGGTCGCGGTATGGATCGTCCTCCACGAGCAGGACGTTGCGCTTGCCTGCCCAGGAAAGCAGTTCGAGACGCTTCTCGCGCCCGATGAGGAGCCCAGTCGGATTCTGGAAGTTCGGGACGACGTAGAGCACCCGGACGCGGCGGCCCTCGCGCTGCAGGCGCAGAAACGTCTCGTCGAGGGCGTCGAGATCGATGCCGTCCGGATCCTGCCGGACGCCGACCATCTGTGCCTGCACGTTGCGGAACGCGGTGATTGCGCCCGTGTAGGTCGGAAGCTCGACGAGGACGACGTCGCCCGGATCGAGCAGCACCCGTGCGACGAGATCCAGACCCTGCTGCGAACCGGTCGTGACGACCAGCCGGTCGAGTTCCGTCCGGACGTTCCGCTGGGACATGATCCCGGCGATCGCTTCGAGCAGCGCCGGAAATCCACGTGTCGGTCCGTACTGGAGAACCGAGCCGTCCCGGCCGGAGAGCAGATCGCGCGCGATCTCCTGGAAGTCGCCCCACGCGAAGGTTTCCGGCGCCGGATAGCCGGGGGCGAACGAGATGATGTCCCGGGCCTGCGCGAGCACGGTCCCCATCTTGCGGATCGCCGACTCCTTCATCCGTTCGGCGGCGCGTGAGAGAAAGTCGTCGTAGTTGATCATGCGGGGCGTTGTCCTGGCACGGCTGCCAGCCTGGCGCCGTGGCGATGCAACCGGTACAGAGACAGGTAGGCGCTCAGAGCGGTGAGCGCGAGGTACTGGAACGCGAATCCGCGCAGAAACCAGGCGGCGATCTGCAGGGGCATGACGATGACGGCGACGATTGGAACGAACGAGAGGAGCCCGAGCCCCGCAGTGCCGAGAATCGACGCGACCGTGGCCAGCAGCACCAGTGCGAGCACGACCCCGAAGATTCCGGCGAGCTCGCGCAGCCGCACGCGGCCGAACCGGAAAACCCGTGCGACGGCCGCTCGCACCCCCACATCTTCCACGGCCACGACGATCTGGGTCAGAAGATAGACGACGTTGATGAGGGTGATCCAGACGAGCAGCACGCTCGACACCCCCGCCGCAGCGACGGTCCATCCGAGCAGCACGCCGATGTCGTCGATGAGTGCGTAGCCCCCGACGAGGAACCCGAGGTAGCCTGCGCCCGTTCCCGCGTACACGAGCAGCAGGCACGCGCCGAGCTGAAGATATCGCCGCCAGAGCCGGCGGCAGCCCTCGAGGAACGCGTCGATGGTCGTTCTGCCGGCCCGGCGGAGCGAATCGAGCCGGAGCGGCGGACGTTCGATGGGACCCGCGGTCGCCTCGGCTTCGGCCAGGATGGCGACGGTCCCTCCCTTGGCCACGAAGGTCAGCGCGGAGCCGCCCAGCAGCACGAGGACGAACGCGCCGAGAAAGGCCGCGAGCGCGGCGGGGTTCCCCCGCAGCGCGTCGATGACAGCGGCAACGATCGCTCGCAGGTCGCCGCTCACCAATTCGCCGGCGTCGGCATCCACGAGCAGCACGACGAGGATGATGCCCCCCAGGACCGGGACCGCGAGCAGCACCTTGAGCGTTGACTCGGCAACGAACTGGACGGCGATCAGAGGCCAGTTGGCGGCGGCCACCAGCGCGCCGCGCTTGAGGGTCAGCTTCAGGCCTGGCAGCTCGGACATCGACGAGTCAAGTTTACCTTTGCGGTATCCTGATTTACGAGTGCCTCCCCAGATTGGTCTCGACCGGCAGGTGAACTCCCGCCGGCTGCTCGCTGCGGGCCTGACGGCCGCCGCGCTCGCAGGACTGGCCGGAGGCGCGTTCGAACTGTGGCGCTTCGGGCGATCGGATACCACGGCCGCCGCGCGGGTCGAGGCGCACATCAGGCGTGAATTCGGCGCGATGACGGCTGCGCTGTCGGACGTCGCCGAACGGATCGCGACGGATCCGATCGCCGTCCAGGGGCTGTCCGACCAGACCGACGGGGCCCGCACGCTGTTCGACCTGGTCGAGCGCGTGCGCACGCAGGCGGCTGCTGGCCAGGATGTCTCGGTGACGGTCTACGACATGCAAGCCGTGGAGGCCGTGGCGCGAGCGTGGGTCGGGCGGCCCACCGACGTAGCCGCCGATGCGGACCGCCTGTCCGGTCCTCCTGCTTTCTTCGTGGCTCAATCAGCGGTAGGTCTGAGGCTCGTCCACGTGCAGGGGGTCCAGGGTGAAGATGGACGGCGGCTGGGTGCGGTCGCCGCCGAGCACGTCCTGTCGCCAGGCGCACCCGCCACCACGATCACGGCATCCGACCACTACCTGACGACGCCCCAGGCGCGCGTCTCGCTCCGAATGCGCTACGAAGGCGCCGGGGATCGGATGCGTGAAGGATCGTTTCTCCTCCGCGCCCCCTCGGGCGATCCCCTCGTGGAGGCCGTCGTCTCGCCACGCGATCTGCAGGCGTCCCGCGCGCGGCATCGGCGCAGGACCGTTGCCGTCGTCCTGGCCGCGGCCGGGTTCACGATGCTCCTCCTCATGGGACCGCCGCTCGATCGCAGGCCGCGTGCGCGCGATGAGGCCGCGTATCTCTGGTGTACGGTCGAAGCGGCGCTCCTGCTTCTCGGCGGTACGTCGGTCATCTGGCTGGGGCTTGCCTGGATGGCTGGCGGGCCGCCCGGGTCTGCGGCGACTCTGCTGCTCGCCGGGTTTGCCGGCGCCGCGCTCGCCGCGACCGCCGCCGGACCGGTCGTGCGTCTCAGATTGCGCTACCGGCCGGTCCGGCGCGCGCCCGCCCACGCTCGCGTTGCCTTCGTCGCGACGCAACTGCTGGCTGGAAGCGGCTCGGCGATCCTGATCGTGCTCTTCGCTCGTCTGCTCGACGTGGCGGTCGATCCGCTGAGCGTCGACCTCCGGCACTTCTCGTTGCATCCATGGAGCGGCACGCGGCTCCTGCTGCTCGGGGGCATCCTGGCGCTGCACGTCGCCGTGCTCTGGACGGCCGCGCTGCTGCTCGCAGCCGCGCCATCGAGATGGCGTCTGCCCCGCAGGGCCAGAGGCTCGCAGATCCTCCTGCTCGCTCTCTGGCTGCTCCCGGCGGCCGCTGCTGCGGCGCTGATTGCCTGGTGGGGCTGGGCCGTGCCCGTCGCCGGCACGCTGGCCTCGGGGGCAGCCTGTGCTGTGGCAGCGCTCGTCGGCCACCGTGTGGCGGCCTGGTACCGTCACGCAACCGTGGCGGCGCGGATCTTCACCTTGTTTCTCGCGTTTCTGCTCCCGGCGCTGCTGCTCTATCCCTCGGTCGACTTCTTCGCGCGGCGCGCTACCGAACGTCTGATCACGACGCGCTTCGCCGTCGAGGCTCAGAACCACCCTCAGGCGCTGATCGATCGGCTCGCCGAAGCGCGAGACGAGATAGACGCGCTGACATTTCTGCCGGATCTGGTCGGCGGCGCCGCGTCTCCCCTAGCACCCGGAACAGAGAGCGCGTTCCTGGTGTGGAACCAGACCGTGCTCGCGCGCGCGCGGCTGACCTCTTCGGTCGAGCTGTACGATCGGACTGGCGGCCTCATCAGCCGGTTCGCACTCAACCTCCCCGAGTACACGGGGATCGCACAGCAGCGCGAGGTGACGCCGGGCTGCGGCTGGGACGTCTACGGCGAGGGCGCTCCCTTCGGATCAGAGGAACGGCGGTTGCTGCGCGCCGAGCGCAACATCTGCGTTCCCGCAGACGACGTGGCACGGTCCCACGTGGCGGGCACCATCGTGCTGCGGGTGGCGTTCGACTACCGGACGCTGCCGTTCATCACGTCGCAGAGCCCCTACTTCGAGCTGTTCAGGCCGGCCGAAACCGGGACGCCCGGCGAGGGCACGCCCGGGGGAGACGTGGACGTCACGATCTACGGATGGGGGCTGCGGCCGATCTACACCTCCGGCCGTGCGGCCTGGCCGATCGCCGGCGGGCTGTTCGACCGCATCTACTCGTCGCGCGAAGCGTTCTGGACGACCATTCCGCGCGCGAGGGACACCTACCGGGTTCATATCTCGAACGACCGCGCCGGCATCTACGCCATCGGATACCCTGTGCTCACCCTGTTCGATCATCTCGTCCATCTGGCCGAGCTCGCGACGCTGGGCGGCGTGGCCTTCGTGATGGTCCTGCTCGGCACCGCCTTGTTCACGCGTGTGAGCCGTGAACGCCCGAGCGTCGGTCGTGCGCTGCTGCGGGAAATCCGCGCGAGCTTCTACCGGAAGCTGTTCCTGGCGTTCGTCCTGGCGTCCATCGTACCGGTCATCACGCTCGCGCTGGTCATCCGGGCGTTCTTCGCGGATCGGCTGCGCAACGACGTCCTGGCCGAAGCCGCGCGGACGGCCGCCGTCGCCCAGCGGGTCATCGAAGGCTCGGACGCGCTGCTCCGCCGCGGCGCCGGCGGCGTTGCGTCGGTCAGCGACGACGTGATGATCTGGATCAGCCAGGTGGTCGATCAGGACGTGAACATCTTCGATGGTCCCCGGCTCGTCGCCACGAGCGAGCGCGATCTGTTCTCCTCCGGTCTGCTCCCGACGCGCACACCGGACGACATCTACCGGGCAATTGCGCTCGAGCGCCGGGCGAGTTTCGTCGATGAAGACGAGATTGGCACCTTCTCGTACATGATTGCCGCCGCGCCCGTTCACGCCGGTGGACGCGACGCCATCCTGACCGTTCCGCTCACGCTGCGGCAGCGCGAGATCGAGCGCGAGATCGACGAACTGGACCGGGGCGTGCACCTGGCGGCGCTCTTCTTCATCCTGCTCGGCGCCGCCATCGGCCTGTCGCTGGCGGAACGGATCGCCGACCCGGTGCGGCGTCTCACCCGCGCAACCCGGCGAATAGCGGGCGGCGACTTCGACGCGCGGATTGCCGTCCGCTCGTCCGACGAGCTGAGGCGGCTGGTCGATGCGTTCAACAGCATGGCCGGCGAGCTCAAGGCGCAGCGCGCGCAGCTCGAACGCACCCACCGCCTCGAAGCCTGGGCGGACATGGCCAGGCAGGTCGCCCACGAGATCAAGAACCCGCTCACGCCGATCCAGCTGTCGACCGAGCACCTCCAGCGGGTCCATGCCGACCGCGGGGAACCGATGGGCGCCGTCTTCGACAACTGTGTGGCGGCAATCCTCGGCCAGGTACGGCTGCTCCGGCAGATCGCCGCCGAGTTCTCGAGCTTTGCAGCCTCCCCGACCGCCAGCCGGACCCCGGTGGACCTCGTGGACGTGGTGGCCGAAGTGACCGATCCGTACCGCAGTGGCCTGTCGGGTCGCATCGAGATCCACAATCGGGTCGTCGGCCCGCTGCCGCCCGTGCTGATCGATCGAACCCTGATCGCGCGCGCCCTCGTCAACATCGTCGAGAACGCCGTCCATGCGATGCCCGGGGCCGGATCGCTGACGATCGACGCCACCGCCGATGGCGAGTACGTCGCGCTGAGCCTGCGCGACACCGGCATCGGCATGGACGACAGATCGCTGGCGCACGTCTTCGAGCCGTACTTCTCGACCAAAGCCACCGGGACGGGACTCGGATTGCCCATCGCGCGCCGCAACGTCGAGCTGAGTGGCGGGACCATCGAGGTCCAGAGCGCCAGGGGACGCGGGACGACGGTAATCGTGAAGCTGCCTGTTGCCAGTGACGTCGTGAGTTCTCAGTCTTGAGCGGAGTCAAGGTGTCGCTCGTAGCTTCCGCCTCACGCGGAAGCCCTTGCGCGGACCAGGAGCTTCCGGCTGAAAGCCGGAAGCCACGAGCGGATTCAATCGGAGGAATCGATCGTGTTTTCGGAGGGCGGAGTCGCTTCCCTGCCGGCCGGGCGCCGGCGGAAGCGGTGGTAGGCCAGCCCGATGAAGGCGGAGGCCAGATAGGTATAGGACAGCAGCACGAGCGCGATGCGCGGCTGGGACGTGATCAGGGCGAGCACGACGGCCGCGACGAACAAGCCGAGGTACGACCGGCGCCATCCGAGGTCGATCGCCTTGAAGCTCCGGAAGCGGATGGTGCTGATCATGAGGAAGGCCGGCACGAGGACGATGGCCAGCGCCGGGAGCGCGGTCTGCGGATCGTCGAGGCCGGAAGGATAGAGATAGACCGTCGAGGCGATGACGGCTGCAGCCGCCGGGCTCGGCATGCCGACGAAGTACCGTTTGTCGGCTGCCCCTGCGGTCTGGATGTTGTAGCGGGCCAGCCGCATCGCCGTGGCCGTGACGTAGATGAACCCGGCCGCCCAGCCGAGCCGCCGTAGCGGCCACAGCCCCCACGTGAAGGCGAGGATCGCAGGCGCCAGCCCGAACGACACGATGTCGGCCAGAGAGTCCAGCTGCACGCCGAACGCGGTCGAGGACTTCGTCAGCCGGGCGAAGAAGCCGTCGAGCGTGTCGAGCAGCATCGCGATCCCGATGAAGACGGCCGCCAACTCGAAATCCCCGCGCGTCGACTGCACCACACAGGCATAGCCACAGAACAGATTGGCCACGGTGAAGAGCGACGGGACGAGGAACACCCCGCGCTTGAAGCGCTGCGGTCGATCCCCCTTCCGCCGGTGGAGCGAGAGGTTATCCAGCACCGGCCGCATGCATGGTTGCGATCACGGTCTCGCCGGCCACGACCCGCGCCCCGACCGCAACACGAAGATCCGCGGCGACAGGGAAGAACACGTCCATTCTCGATCCGAACTTCATCAGGCCTATCCGCTGACCTCGCTCAAGCGTCTCACCTTCGCGGATTCGGCAGACGATGCGCCGCGCGAGGATGCCGACGACCTGCCGGACGACGACCATTTGCCCGTCGTGGTCGATCCAGATCTCGTTCCGCTCGTTGTCGCCGGATCGCTCGTCGTAGGCCGGCCGGAACGCCCCCGGCCGGTACTCGATTCGTGCGACCCGGCCGGACACCGGCGAACGATTGACGTGCACGTCGACTGGTGACAGGAACACCGTGACCTGCTTCCACTCTCCGGGCGGCGCGAACCGCGGGTCGCCGGCTCCTGCAACCATGATGCGGCCGTCGGCGGGAGCGACGGCAAGGCCCGCCTGCTGCGGCACCTCCCGCTCGGGATCCCGGAAAAACCAGGCAAGCAGGCCCCCGAGGACCGCCACCGAGGCCGCCCACTTGTGCCGGCGCATTGCCGCCAGCGCAGCGGCCGGCAGCAGCGCCGCCGTGATGAATGGCAGACCGGCGCGGTCGATTCTCATCAGAAGGAACGGCGGACCGGGCGACAAAGGGGGCCAGGAGCCTGGCTAGCGAGTCGGCTGCTGGCCCCGGGAATGAGAGGTTGCCGGAATAAGGGCGGAGAATCAACCGCGCGCAGGCTGCGGCGCCTCGGGTCCTCTCATGTACCGACGGAGGATCATCTCCATCTGGTCCTTGAGCTGGAGCTTGCGCTTCTTCAACGTGATCTGTTCGATCTGTTCGGGTTCTGAGAGGTAATGACGACTGGCCAGGCTGTGTATCTTCTCGTCGAGGTCGTGATGCTGGGTGGCGAGTTGGCGGAACTCCTCGTCGGTCTGCAGCAGTTGACGCTTCAGCTCTTCGAAGTCTGTCGGCATCTCCGCCTCCTTTGATGAAGAGACTTCACACGCGTGGGGATCAGGCATTCATAGACGCACGGTAGCACAACAGCCGCCGGCCTTCAAGGATCCGTATCGCAATGGGCAATGGGCAATGGGCGATGGGGCAACTCGACACTGGCTCGTGTTAGCGCGGTCGGTCGTGGCTACGCAGGATGCGTTCAGGCTCAGGCTGGTGCGCCTGCGAGCCGGAACGGATGTCAGCCTCTCCTGGGACTTCCGGCCGGGGAAGCTCCGCTTTGCAGCTCGTCGCTCCAGAGGATCAGGGCGTCCTCGTCCGGGTCGGTGTAATAGCCGCGCCGCAGCCCGGCGACGCCGAAGCCGAGGGCCGAGTAGAGCCGCCGGGCGGGCTCGTTCGACTGCCGGACCTCGAGCGTGGCGCGCTGCGCCCCGGCGCGGGCCGCGTCGGCCATGACGTGGATCATCAGCGCCCGAGCCAGTCCCTGGCGGCGGTGGCCCTCGTCGACGGCAATCGTGTTGATGTGCAGCTCGTCCCTGATGATCCAGCACGCGCAGAAAGCCGCCACGGGCAGCTCGGGCAATCGCAGCACGTAGACCCGCACGTGCGGGTTCTGCTCCAGCTCGCGCTGCAGCATCTCGAGCGTCCACGGGTTGGTGAAGCACGCGGCCTCGAGCGCGGCTACCGCCTCGATGTCCCCGGTGCCTACCACGCGTTCGATGATCACCCGGCGTCCTCCGGCGCTGCCGTACGGGCCCGGCGTGCCAGCTCTGCATCCGGCCTTCGGATGTAGATCGGCCTGATCGCGTGTGGAGGTACCGCGCGATCCGGCGAAGCGGCTGCCATCAGTCCGATGCTGCCCGCCAGAGGCGGGGTCGGCTCGACCACCGCGCGCGCTCCCAGCCTGGCTCTGACGGTGCCGGCGTATCGCGCTGCGCCTTCGCCGATGAACCGCACGACTGCATAGCCGGTCAGGTCATCCCACGCGTCGAGGATCGAGGCAGGCGAATCCGCCGATGGCTCTCTGAGAAGTCGGCCTTCAGGCGAGTAGAGCGCGGCGAACACCTGCCCTCGCTGCGCGTCCATCCACGCTGCCACGGGAGCGGCGCTCCGTGATGCCGCCCGAGCCAACGCATCCAGCGCCGACACCGGCACGACCCGGAGGCCCGTGGCCACGGCGAGTCCCTGCACGGCAGCGATGCCGACCCTCAACCCGGTGAACGATCCCGGGCCCGCGGCGACCGCCAGACAGTCGATCTCCTGCAGGGGGACCTCGGCTGCGTCGAGCACTCGCATCAGGTCGCCGGGCAGACGCTCGCCGTGGGTCAGCGCGGGGTCTCCGATCATCTCGACCGCGATGCGGCCATCGACGACGACCGCGGCGCTGCCCGTACGGGTGGTGGTATCCAGCGCGAGCACAGTCACTTCGGAAGCGCCATCCGGAAAGCCAATTTGCTCAATGTTATACTCGCGAGACCGGCTCGCCGCCACGTCCCGACCTCAGCACCATGTCCTCGCCAGCCTCATCCGAGCCTGCCGGCGCCACGCCGGCGATGCGTCAGTACTTCGACGCCAAGCGACAGTATCGCGACGCGATCGTGTTCTTCCGGATGGGTGATTTCTACGAGATGTTCTACGAGGACGCGCTCACGGCGGCGCGGGCACTCGAGCTCACGCTGACCTCCCGGTCGAAGGACGCCTCCGGCGGCGCCATTCCGATGTGCGGCGTGCCCTATCACGCGGCGGACGCGTACATCGCGCGGCTCGTCCAGAAGGGTTTCCGCGTCGCCGTCTGCGAGCAGGTGGAGGATCCCAGGAAGGCCAGGGGGCTCGTCCGCCGCGAGGTCGTGCGCGTGGTGTCACCGGGCACGTTCACGGACTCGGGGTATCTGGATGCCCGCGAGCCGGCCTTTCTGATGGGCATCGTCCCTGCGTTCCAGGGATCCGGGTACGGCGTGTCGCTGCTCGATGCCTCCACGGGCGAGTTCAGCGCGGCCGAGTATCCAGGGCCCCATGGCGGCCAGGCGCTCGCCGACGAGCTGTGTCTGCTGCGGCCGCGGGAAGTGGTCGTCCCGTCGGAGGCCGCGGGCGTTTCCGCGCTGGTGGAAGGTCTCGGGTTCGGGATCCGCGTCACCACGCTGGACGGCTGGGCCTTCGATCTCGAGTCGGCGCGCCGCACGCTCGTCGAGCAGCTGCGCGCCCACACGCTTCAGGGCTACGGACTCGACGGCCATCCTGATGCGACGCGGGCTGCCGGGGCGCTCGTTCACTACGTGCGCGACACCCAGAAGGTCGACCTCGCCCACGTGCGCGAGATCGCCTTCCGCGCCGGCGGAGAGTCGCTGCTCGTCGACCCGACGACGATGCGGAATCTGGAGGTGGTGGAGGCGGCCGGGGGCGGCCGGAGCGGCTCGCTGCTGCACGAGATGGATCGCACGGTCACGCCGATGGGAGGACGGATGCTCCGCGCGTGGCTGCTGCGGCCCCTGCTGGCGGTCGAGCGCATACAGGATCGACTCGACGCCGTCGAGGAGTTCGCGTTCCGATCGACGGAACGGGCGAAGCTGCGCGACACGCTCAAGTCCGTGCACGACGTCGAGCGGCTGGTCGCGCGCGCGGCGCTCGGCACCGCCGGCCCGCGCGATCTCGTTTCGCTTCGGCAGTCGATCGCCGCGGTGCCGCGCGTGCGGCTGCTTGTCGAAGAGCTGCAGGCGCCCCTCATTCGCAGCGTGGCGGCGGAGCTCGACGATCTCGCCGATGTACGGGACGACCTGGCGCGCTCACTGGTCGACGAGCCGCCGGCGGCCGCCCGCGACGGTGGCGTGATCCGCGAAGGCGTGGATCCCGGACTCGACGAGCTGCGGACCATCAGCCGATCGGGACGGCGGCACATCGCGGAGATGGAGGAGGCTGAGCGGACGCGGACGGGAATCGCATCGCTGAAGATCCGCTACAACCGCGTCTTCGGGTACTACATCGAGGTCTCGAAATCCAACCTGGCGAACGTTCCCGCCGACTACCACCGCAAGCAGACGATTGCCGGGGGAGAGCGCTTCATCACGCCCGCACTGAAGGAGTACGAGACGAAGGTGCTCGGTGCCGACGAGCGGATCCTCGAGCGCGAGGTCGAGATGTTCGACGAGCTTCGGGGGCGGGTGGCGTCGGCGGCGCCGCGCATCCAGGACACGGCGCGTGGCCTGGCGACGCTCGACGTGCTGGCGTCGCTCGCCGAAACCGCCAGCCACCACAACTACACGAAGCCGGTCGTCCACGCAGGTGACGAGCTGGTCGCCACCGACGTGCGGCATCCCGTCGTCGAGCGCCACGTCGCCGATGCGTTCGTGCCGAACGACGTGACGCTCGATGCGGCCGGCCACCAGGTGATCATCCTCACCGGTCCCAACATGGGCGGCAAGTCGACGTACCTCCGGCAGACCGCGCTGCTCTGTCTGATGGCGCAGGCCGGTTCATTCGTTCCCGCCCGTACCGCGAAGCTGCCCATCGTCGATCGCATCTTCGCCCGTGTCGGCGCGTCGGACAACATCGCGCGCGGCCAGTCCACGTTCATGGTCGAGATGCAGGAGACGGCCAACATCCTGCACAGCGCCACGTCGCGGAGCCTCGTCATCCTCGACGAGATCGGCCGCGGCACGGCGACCTTCGACGGCCTCAGCCTGGCCTGGGCCGTCGCCGAGCGGCTGGCCTCCGGCCCGCGCGCGCGCCCGAAGACGCTCTTCGCCACCCACTACCACGAGCTGACCGACCTGGCAGACGCGCTGGCCAGCGTGGCCAACTTCCACGTGGTCGTGCGTGAGTGGAAGGACGACATCGTCTTCCTGCGCAAAGTCGTGCCCGGCCGTTCGGATCGCAGCTATGGCATTCAGGTCGCTCGGCTGGCGGGGCTGCCCCCGGCTGTCGTCGACAGGGCCCGCGAGATTCTCGACGGGCTGGAGCGCGACGAGCTGTCGCGCGGCGGCCGCCCGTCGCTCAGCGCGCCGGGGAGCGGGGACAACGGCCAGCTCGGCCTCTTCCAGGTCCCGTCCTCCGACTCCGCCCAGGATGCCGTTCTCGCGCGCCTTCGCGAGCTGGACGTCGACAACCTTACCCCGCTGCAGGCGCTCGCGCTGCTTGCGGAACTGAAGCGCGGGGCGGGCTGATAAGGGGCCCGTCGCACCCGTTCCGCGTCCGGAGGGTGCGGCTCAGAAGCTCCGCTACAATACTCCCAGCATGGCCCACAAGTCCCGCTTTCTGCGAGTGCCCGTGGAGCCTTTCGCGGTGGAGCCGGGTCTGAGCGCGGATCAAGTGCTGGCGAGGATGGAGCGCGTGTCGTTCCAGGGACGCAGCCTCGCCACGGCCCGCCGGATCTGGGAGAAGATGCTCGCGGGAAACTGCACCATCTTCCTCGGCCTGGCTGGCGCGCTGAGCGCCGGCGGCATGCGGTCGCTGGTGGCGCACCTCATCGAGCACCGGTACATCGACTGTCTGGTTTCGACCGGCGCCAACCTGTATCACGACCTGCACGAGACGCGCGGCCGCCGCCATTTCATCGGATCACCCCGCGAAAGCGACGCCGCGCTGCAGCAGGAGCACGTCGATCGCGTCTACGATACCTATGCCAGCGAGGACGAGTTCGTCGAGAACGACGAGTGGATTGCCGCATTCGTCCTCACGCTCGACCGGCGTCCCTACACCTCGCGCGAGTTCCTGTACGCGCTCGGAGAGCGCCTCTGGAACGAGACGGGCCGCCACGGGATCCTCACGGCTGCCTATCGGGCGTCCGTCCCGGTCTTCTGCCCGGCGATCGCGGATTCGTCCATCGGCATGGGTCTGTCGCAGGCCCGCCACCAGGACGCGCGATCGGGGCACGTCGACGTCGTGGGCGACATCATCGAGTCGGCGAACATCGTCATCCGGCACCCGAAAACGGCTTCGATCGTTCTGGGAGGTGGGACGCCGAAGAACTTCATCAACCAGGCGAGCGTGCAGGCGGAGTTCTACGACGATCGCGTCGGAGGTCACAGCTACGCCGTGCAGATCGTAACCGACGTGCCTCATTTCGGCGGGGCCTCCGGGTCGAGCCTCGACGAGGCGCAGAGCTGGGGCAAGCTGGAGACCGATGCCGAGCGGGTGACGGTACACGCCGACGTCACCATCGCGTTGCCCCTGCTCGTAAGCGCGCTCGAGACGAGCGCCCGGGACCTGGTCTCCGCGCGGAAGCCGCTGCGCTTCGATCTGTCGGGTCCCGTCATGGCCGTGGGCGGCCGGCCGTTCCCCGCCGCGCGGTTCGAGGCGCGGTGAATGAGCTTCCCGTTCGAGTACGACCACGCGGTTCCGCTCGCCTTCGGGGGCGCTCTCCCGCAGAGACGGTCGTTCGATGACTCCAAGGTCGTCATCCTCCCCTGCCCTGTCGAGCGCACGACGACCTACGGCGCGGGAACCCGCCATGGTCCCCACGAGATTCTGCAGGCCTCATCGCACATGGAACTCTGGGACGAGGAGGTCGGCGTCGACGTTCACGGCATCGGGATCTTCACGCTGCCCGGGATGGAACCGCCAATCGGCGAACTGGCGCCGCTGATGGACGAGATCCGGCGCGTAGCGACGGAGATCCTCTGCCGCGGGAAATTCCTGGTCACGCTTGGGGGCGAACACTCCATCACCCCTCCGCTGGTCGCTGCGGCTGCTGCGGCCCACCCTGGACTCACGGTCCTGCAGATCGACGCGCACGCCGACCTGCGCGACACCTACATGGGCACGCGCCACAACCACGCCTGCGCGATGCGCCGCGTGCTCGAGCACGCGCGGATCACCCAGGTCGGCATCCGCAGCCTGTCGGCCGAAGAGGCGGCCGTGGCGGAGTCGCTCGATACGTCGATTTTCTATGACGCGACGATGCGCCAGCACGCAGGCTGGATCGACACGGTGGTCGACACACTCGGTGACCCGGTCTACGTCACGATAGACGTGGACGGTCTGAATCCCGCGATCATGCCGTCGACCGGCACTCCGGAACCCGGCGGCCTGTCATGGCCCGAGATCCTCGCCCTGCTCAGAGCAACGATCTACCGGCGGCGCGTCGTTGCGTGCGACATCGTCGAGCTGAGCCCGATCCCGGGGCTGAACGCGCCCAACTTCCTCTGCGCGCGGCTGGTGTACAAGATCCTCACCTATCGATTCGCGGCCAGGTAGCCCTTATCCGACAATCCTCGCGCGCTGAAGAGCCGCCACGCTGGAAGCTGTATACGAGGTATACTACCATCCGCGTGTCGGACCTCTTCACAGACGCTCAGCGCGCGCTCGAACAAGGGCGGGGCGCCGAAGCCGCCGCTCTGCTCGTCAAGGCCCTGAAACGGTCTTCCCTGGCACGCGACGAGCAAATCCAGATTCGATGCGCCCTGGCCGAAGCCTGGCTGCTGCAGGACGACCTGCGGCAGGCGACCGAGGCCCTGGGGCGGCCGCCGGAGGCGCGGGAGCGGACGACCCCGGCCCGGCTCTCGGATCTCTGGAGAATGCACGGGCGGCTGGCGGCCGCACGAGGCGAGCCGTCCCGCGGCATCGCCTTCCACAGCAAGGCGCTCGCTGCCGCCGAGCGGGCGCATGATTCGCGCGCGATCGGCCGGGCGCACTACGAGCTGGCGCTCTGCTACCGTCAGGTCGGCGATTCAGCGATCGTGCGGGATCACCTCAGCCAGGCGGCCTCGGCGCTGCATGCCGCAGGGGACCGGCGGCACCTCGCGATGGTGCACTCCCTCTCCGGCGTCACGCTCGCCCAGGAGGGACGTCTCGACGAGGCGATGGCGGCGTTGCGGCAGGCCGAGCGGCTGGCCCTCATCGCCGAGGCCGGCGATGTGCTCGCAACGGTGTGCGGCAATCAGGCCAATGTCGCGCTCATGCAGCACCGTCACGACCAGGCACTCGCGCTTGCCGAGCGCAGCGTTGAGCTGCAGGAGCAGGCGGGCACGCCGCACGGCCTGGGCGTGGCGCTCGCGTCGCTGGGGCAGATCTGCGTGCGGGTCGGCAGTCTCCGCCGGGCCGAAGAGGCGCTGAACCGGGCGCTCGACGTCCGCAGCCCGCTGCTGTTCATGCGCGAAACCACGGGTGGGGTCTTCGATACGCTGGCGCAGATCCACCTGATTCGCGGCGAACACGACGCCGCCGGCCGGTGCCTGCAGAAGGCCCGTGAGGCCTACGGAGACCAGGGCAGCCAGAGCGGCCGCTGGTATCTCTGGCAGCTCCGGGTGCTGGATGCCCGTCTGGCTCTACGCCGCGGCGACCCGCGGGCCGCCCTGGGACTGGCGTCGGAGGTGGCTGATTCGACCGTCGCGCCGGC
>DATIEW010000592.1:0-2613 GCA_035455585.1 Vicinamibacterales bacterium
CGTCATCCTGGACGCGTACTCCTGATCGAGCGGGTAGTAGACGAGCGGGACCGGAGGCTCCTGCACGGAGACGTTCGTCCCCGTCCGCGCCACGCCAACGATTTCCAGGCGCCGCCCGCGTGAGTCCGTCATCGCCCGGCCGATCGCCTCGCCGCCGAAGAAGCGGGCCGCCAGCAGATCGTTGACGATCGCGACGGGAGCGCCGCCGGTCCCGTCCCGGGCATCGAAGGTGCGCCCTGCCAGCATCTGAATGCCCATGGCGGAGAAGTATCCGCCGGACACGATGTTCACCGGCAGTTCCATGTCCTCGCCCGCCCTGGGTTCGTAGCCATCGATCCTGAAACCACGCCGTGAGGGCAGGCCGAGAGGCAGCGTCCGGACGAGGCCTGCGGCCTCGACGCCCGGCAGACGTTGGAGCCGTGCGACGGCCTCCCGGTAATAGGCGAGTCCCTGGGCCGGGTTGAATTCGGCATCCGGCAGCTCGACGGAAGCGAGGGCAGCCTTGCGGGTGGTGAACCCCAGGTCCGCATTCACCGCGTTCCTGAGACTCTGCACCAGCAGTGCCGCCGAGACGAGCAGCACGACGGAGACGGCGACCTGGGCCATCACGAGCGTCCGGCGAAGCCTTGAGCGGCCGCGGCCATCGGAGAGGCCCCCTGTGCCGGTCCGGAGCGCGGCCAGCGCGGATGGAGTCGCCGCCTGGAGCGCAGGTGCGAGGCCGAAGAGCACGCTGCTCGCGAGCCCGACGGCAAGCACGAAGCCGACGGTCGTCATGTCCACCGACGTGTCGAGCATCCGTGCCTGTTCAGCGGGGAAGAACGACGGCAGCAGGTCCGCCGTCCACAGCGCGAAGAGGAGTCCCAGCGCTCCGGCCGCGAGACCGAGCAGGACGCTCTCGGTCAGCAGCTGCCGCACCAGGCGGCCCGGCGCGGCGCCAAGCGCCAGACGGACGGCCATCTCGCGGTCCCGGGATGCCGCGCGAGACAACAGCAGGCTGGCGATGTTCGCGCAGGCGATCAGCAGAACGAGCGCGGCCGCGCCCATGATGATCCCGCCCAGGGTCCACACCATTCCGCGGAACTGCGGCGGCATTCTCGTGTGCTGCAGCATAAGCATCGGCCGAGCCTTGTCCGGCGCGGCCAGCGTGCCCAGGTTGCTGTCGGGATAGTCACGCGCGAGGCGTTCCGCGACAGCCGAGACCTGGCTCTGCGCCTCCCGCAACGACGCGCCAGGCGAGAGCCGTGCGACAACGGACAGGCCGCGGCTGGTTCTCGAAGCGGGAGTGACCGGCGGCGGAATTAGCGGCGTCCAGATCTCGAAGGCGCGGCCAAGGTCCAGTCCCTCGAAGCGTCTCGATGCCACACCCACGATCGTGTAGCTGCGGCCGTTGACGACGAGCGGCGTTCCCAGCACGGCCGGGTTCGCGTCGAACGCCCGCTCCCAGAGCCTGTAGCCGATGACGGCCACCGGCGGAGCACGCGGGTCGGTGTCGCCGGGCCCGATCAGCCGGCCGATCTCGGGCGAGACGCCGAGCACGCCGAAATAGCCGCCGCTGACCGACTCCATCCGCAGGCGCTCGACGGCCTCCTGCACCCGCACTACCGCAATCGCATCGTCCTGGGAGGCGGCCATTCCCGAGAACGCCGACGTCCCGGCCTGGAGCGAGAGAAAGTCGGGATACGACGAGTCTCCGTAAGGTCCGCTGCTGAAATCGCTCGTGTAGATGGCGGCCAGCGAGCGCGGGTCGGCAACTCCTGGCGCAGGGCGGAGAAGGAGCGCGCTCACGAACCCGAACACGGTGGCGTTGGCCCCCGTGCCGATGGCCAACGTAAGAAGAGCGATCAGCGTGAAGCCAGGGGACCTGGCCAGCATCCGGATCGCGTATCGCAGGTCGCGGAGCAGCGCGGCCACGTCTATGACGTAAGCGAGACATGTGCCAGGCAATCGCAGATTTGGCAGGCGTTTTTGACGGCGCGATACAGCGGGCTGGCCGCTTTCGAGCCGCCGGTGTCCATGGGCGGACAGTTGAGCGGGAGCCTCAACCGGAAAAGGTGCGATGGGCGATGGCGATGGGCAATGGGCAATGGGCGATGGCCAATCGCAAGGACCGAGCCCGTACGCGACCAGACAGTGGGGCACGCAACGTATACTGCTTGGAATATCAGCGCGCTCCTCCTCGTGGTGGATTGTCTGACCGCGCCCGCTGACGCAGGGACCCAGGCGCGCAGCCTCAGCGCGTGTCGGTACTCTGTCCGGGACCGAAGATGGAATGAGCAACGGTCACTCCCTCGCTCGTCGAGTCGTGCTGCTGCTCGCCGCGGCCGTCGCCGTTGTCGTCGTCGTGTACACGTCGGTCGTGGTGCGGGCGCCCGAGCCAAGCCAGGCGCCGGCCTGGCAGGACCCGCAGACGGGCATGGAATTCGTGCTGGTCCGCGAAGGCACATACCAGATGGGCACGCCGCCTCACGAGCCCGATCGCGAGGCCCAGGAGGTTCCACATTCGGTGCGCCTCAGCCGGCCGTTCTACCTGGGGCGGTACGAGGTGACGCAGGCGGAGTGGACCCGCGTCATGGGGCAGAACCCGAGCTTCTTCAACGAGTGCGCCCGCTGTCC
>DATIEW010000593.1:0-7913 GCA_035455585.1 Vicinamibacterales bacterium
GGGCCGCAAGGACGACAAGGGCAACGAGGTCGAGGAGCTGCGGAAGAAGATCGAACAGGCGAAGATGCCGGAGGAGGTCGAGGAGAAGGCCATCCAGGAGCTGAAACGCCTCGAGGCGATGCCGCCGATGTCGGCGGAGGCCACCGTCTCGCGCAACTACCTCGACTGGCTGATCGCGGTGCCGTGGCAGAAGAAGACGAAGGAGAGCCGCGACCTCAAGCGCGCCGAGCACATCCTCAACGAAGACCACTACGGGCTCGAGAAGATCAAGGACCGCATCCTGGAGTTCCTGGCCGTCCGGGCCCTCATCCGGAAGCCGAAGGCGACCATCCTGACGTTCTCCGGACCTCCCGGAGTCGGCAAGACGTCGCTCGCCAAGTCGATCGCGCGCGCGATGAACCGCAAGTTCGTGCGGCTGTCGCTCGGCGGCGTCCGCGACGAGGCGGAGATCCGCGGCCACCGCCGCACCTATATCGGCGCCTTCCCCGGCCAGATCGTCCAGATGATGAAAAAGGCCGGAACGGTGAATCCGGTGTTCCTCCTCGACGAAGTCGACAAGATGTCGATGGACTTCCGGGGCGACCCGTCTGCGGCGCTGCTGGAAGTGCTCGATCCGGAGCAGAACAACACGTTCCTCGACCACTACCTCGACGTCGAGTACGACCTGTCGAACGTGATGTTCATCTGCACGGCCAACGTGCTGCACACGATCCCGCAGGCGCTGCGCGACCGGATGGAGGTCCTGCAGCTGGCCGGATACACCGAGCAGGAGAAGATCGAGATCGCGCGGAAGTTCCTCGCGCCGAAGGCCATCGAGGGCACGGGACTCACGGGCGGGAACGTCGCGTTCCTCGACGAAGCGTTCCAGACCATCATCCAGCGCTACACGCGCGAGGCCGGCGTCCGCAACCTCGAGCGCGAGATCTCCTCGATCTGCCGGAAGATCGCCCGCAAGGTGGTCGTCGAGGGCAAGGGGTTCAAAGAGGAGATCGACGCGGCCAAGGTGACCGAATACCTCGGCGTGCCGCGCTTCCGGCCGACGCTGGCCGAAGAGAAGAACGAGATCGGCATCGCCACCGGCCTGGCCTGGACCGAGGTGGGCGGCGAGATCCTCGTGACCGAGGCGACGCTCATGCCCGGCAAGGGACACCTGACGCTCACCGGCAAGCTCGGCGACGTCATGCAGGAGTCGGCGCAGGCAGCCATGAGCTACGTGCGCTCGAAGTCCGACGACTTCAACATCCCGAAGGACTTCAATCGCAGGACGGACGTGCACGTGCACGTGCCCGAGGGCGCGATCCCCAAGGACGGGCCGTCGGCCGGCATCACGCTGGCGACGGCGCTCGTCTCCGCCATCGCCCGCGTGCCGACCCGCAGGGACGTCGCCATGACCGGGGAGATCACGCTGCGCGGCAAGGTCCTGCCGATCGGCGGCGTGAAGGAGAAGGTCCTGGCTGCGCACCGCGCCGGCCTCAAGACCATCGTGCTCCCGAAGGACAACGAGAAGGACCTGGCGGACATTCCCAAGCCCGTTCTCGACTCGCTCGACATCTACATGGTCGAGACGATGGACGAGGTGCTGAAGATCGCGCTCGCCGAACCGCTGCCGGTGATCTCCCGGGCGGCGGCCGAGCCCGAGGCGGAGGTGCAGCCCGCCATCTCGGACGACACCATTACGCACTGACGCGCTGAGCGTCGCTTCCGGCTGGGACCGGACATGACCGGCTGAAGCCGGAAGCGGCCGGAAGATCCCCGGCTTCGGCCGGCAGACTCACGCCGCCTTGAAGCTCCTGAGCGCCCGGTTCGTCGCGAGCGCCGCGGCCGGCGACCGCATCCTCGGGGACGGCGCTCGGCTGATCGCGCTTGCAGGTCGCTCGAACGTCGGCAAGTCGAGCCTGATAAACGCGCTCTGCCGAACGAGGCTCGCGAGGACGAGCGCCGCCCCCGGCAAGACCCGGCTTGCCAACATCTATCGTGTGTCGCTCGAAGGCGGACCCGGTGGCCCGGGGCGCTGGAGCGTCCATCTGGTCGACCTGCCGGGCTACGGCTACGCGCGGGGCGGCGCGGACGCCGCCGGGGATTTCGCCAGCGTGGCGGAGTCGTACCTGACCGGCGGCGCGCGCGGGCGCCGGCCGGCGGCCGCGCGAGCCTCGCGGATGCCGCCCAGCCGGGGGCCGCTGGCCGTGCTGATGCTCGTCGACGCTCGGCATCCGGGCCTCGAGTCCGATCTCGCCGCGGCGGCATGGCTCGGCGGACTCGGTGTCGAGCGGCTGGTCGTCGCAACCAAGATCGACAAGCTCACGCGCGCCGACCGCGCGCGCAACCTGAGGCGCCTCGAGGCGGCGTTCGGAACGGCCGCGCTGCCGGTGTCGGCGGCGAGCGGCGAAGGACTGGACCTCCTGTGGCAGACGATCGCGAGAATCGCCAGGAACGGGGAACGATGAGAGACGAAGCCAACGGACGCGGCATGGGCCGCACACACCAGAACGGCGGCGGGCGCCGGCGCGCTCCGGACGCCCCGGGGAGCACCGCCACGGCGACCGACGTCCCGGTCGTCGAGCTGAGCACGCTCAAGGATCTGAGCGTGACGGAGCTGACGAAGATCGCCAAGGAGCTCGAGGTGCCTGGCGCGACCGGCATGCGGAAGCAGCAGCTGATCTTCGAGATCCTCCGCTCCCGCGCCGAGAAGAGCGGCCTGCTCTTCTCCGAGGGGGTGCTCGAGACGCTGCCCGACGGCTTCGGCTTCCTGCGCGCCCCCGACTACAACTACCTTCCCGGCCCCGACGACATCTACGTCTCGCCGTCGCAGATCAGGAAGTTCGACCTGCACACGGGCGATACTGTGTCGGGCCAGATCCGCCCCCCGAAGGAAGGGGAGCGGTACTTCGCGCTCATCAAGGTCGAGGCGGTCAACTTCGAGCCGCCCGACCGGCTGCGCGAGAAGGTCTTCTTCGAGAACCTGACGCCGCTCTATCCGCAGGAGCGTATCCGGCTGGAGACCACGCCGGACAACCTGTCGGCGCGCGTGATGGACCTGATGGTCCCCATCGGCAAGGGGCAGCGCGGCCTGATCGTCGCGTCGCCGCGCACCGGCAAGACGATGCTGCTGCAGAACATCGCCAACAGCATCACGGCCAACCATCCGGAGGTCTATCTGATCGTGCTGCTCATCGACGAGCGGCCGGAAGAGGTCACCGACATGCAGCGGTCGGTCCGCGGAGAGGTGATCTCGTCGACGTTCGACGAGCCGGCGACGCGGCACGTGCAGGTCGCCGAAATGGTGATCGAGAAGGCCAAGCGGCTGGTCGAGCACCGGAAGGACGTCGTCATCCTGCTCGACTCCATCACGCGGCTCGCGCGCGCCTACAACACGATCGTGCCGCCGTCGGGGAAGGTGCTCTCGGGCGGCGTGGACAGCAACGCCCTCCAGCGGCCGAAGCGCTTCTTCGGCGCCGCGCGGAACATCGAGGGCGGCGGCTCGCTGACGATCATCGCCACGGCGCTCATCGACACCGGGTCGCGGATGGACGATGTGATCTTCGAGGAGTTCAAGGGCACGGGCAACCTCGAGATCCATCTCGACCGCAAGCTGGCCGACCGGCGCGTGTTCCCGGCCATCGACATCCAGAAGAGCGGCACGCGGAAGGAGGAGCTGCTGCTGCCCAGGGAGGACCTGAACCGCGTCTGGGTGCTCCGCAAGGTGCTCACGCCGCTCTCGCCGGCCGAAGCCATGGAGCTGCTGCTCTCCAAGATGGCCAAGACGAAGTCGAACGCCGAGTTCCTCGCATCGATGGCCAACGGTCGATAGGCACTCGCCGCAGGCCGCCTGTATAATCGGCGGGTTCCCGTCAGTCCCAGCCTCCGTGTTCCTGAATTCCGTACGCGAACGCCCCGCTTTCCGGCCTGCAGCGAACGGACCCGCCGGGTCCCGCGCAAGGGCGATCGCGCGGTGGTGGCCGCTCGCGGCGGCGCTCGGAGCGGGCGCCCTCCTGCGCTTCTGGGGAATCGGCAGCGGCCTCCCCTACTCCGTCGGTTCGGACGAGCCGCCCATCATGTCGATTGCGGTGCGAATGATGCGGACCGGCGACCTGCACCCGCACTTCTTCGACTATCCGACGCTCTACATCTACGTCCAGCTCGTCACGGCCTGCGCGCGGTTCGTCACCGGCGCCAAGCAGGGCATGTGGAGCTCGCTGGATCAGGCGGGCGTCGAGGACTTCTATCTGTGGGGACGCGTGGTGACGGCGGCGCTCGGCGTGGCCACGATTGCTCTCGTCCACGCGAGCGGCTCGCGGTTCGGCCGGGCGCAGGCCGCGCTGGCCGCGGCCATCATGGCGGTGCTCCCGATGCACGTGCGCGAATCGCATTTCGCGCTCACCGACGTGCCCGTGACGTTCGTGACAGCCCTCGCGCTCCTGCTCGGCCTGCGCGCGCTGGAAGCCCCGTCTGCGCGCGCGTTCGTCTGGGCCGGGGCGGCGGTGGGATTCGCGGTCGCCACGAAGTACAACGCGCTGCCGGCAATCGTGATGCCGCTCATCGCTGTCCGCGCGGCACACGACGGACGTGCCGTGCGCAACCTGACGATCGTCCTGGCGAGCTCGGGACTGGCGTTCCTGCTGGCAGCTCCCTACACGGCGCTGGATCTGCCGGCCTTCCTCGACGCGTTCGCCTACCTGGCTTCGTCCTACCACGTCCGGCCGGGCGCCGAACCCGGCTGGAGCCTCTACCTCAAGCACCTGCGGATCGCGCTCGGATGGCCGGGCCTGCTGTTTCTGTTCGCCGGGTGCGGCTACGCGCTGGTCCACGCCCTGAAGCGCCCGGCGCCCGCACGCTGGTGGATGCTGGCGGCGTTCCCGATCCTCTACTTCGCGTTCATCTCGCGGCAGGGTCTGATCTTCGGCCGCTATCTCCTGCCGATCACGCCGTTCGCTGCCCTGCTCATCGCCATCGCCGTGATTCGCACGGCCGACCTGACGCGCCGGGCCGGAGCGTCCTCGCGGATGAGAGCGGCGGTGGCGGCCGCCCTGACCGTCGCGGTGCTGCTGCCGCAGGCGCGGACGGCCATCGCGTATGGCCGCTCGATCACCCGTCCTTCGACCCGCGGCGTCGCGTACGAGTGGATCCTGCAGAACGTGCCGCAAGGCTCCATGGTCGTCAGCGAGAACTTCGAGATTCGTCTGCCCGAGCGGCTCTACCGGACCGACCCCGTCCGGCGGCTCGCCGACCGGAGCTACGAAGACTATCAACAGGCTGGCGTGACGCACCTCATTGCCTCCTCCTACGTTTTCGGGCCGGTCGTCGACGGGCACGCCGGCGAGGACGCCCGGGCGGCGTATCTCCACCTCGTCTCGCGCGCGCGCGAGGTGCTGCGCGTGAGTCCGTCCGACACGCTCGCGGGCCCGGAGGTCAGGGTCTACGCGGTCGACCCGCCGAAGAACTGATTCCACCCGCCTCGCATCGCAGTAAGATGCGCTGGCCCGGGTTGTTGAACGTGAGGGGCGTCGCATCTGCTGGAACCTGTATGCAGGGGAGTGGCGGCAAACGGGGCCGCGCGAGGCTCTCGATCTGCGTCCTCGTGTGCTGCGCGCTCGCCACAGCGGCGGGCGTCCTCCATCTGACGGCGGCCGACGTCATCGCCGCTGCAGGTGCGCTCACGGAGCGGCAGATCGCAGCTCCATCCCCGTCGGATGCGCCTCTCCAGTCTGAAGCGGCCGCCGCCAGCCGGATGCTGGTCTTCCTCATCGTGACCATCGGGCACTTCGCGCTGACGGCAGCATGGCTCTGGCTGTTCGAGAGGAGCGATCTCTCGAGCGCCGAGGAGTTCATCTTCTTCGCGGGAGTCTTCGGCATCGGCAGCCTGCTGGCCGTGCTGCACGCGCTGGCCTCGACGATCGGCATCAGCCTCGGGGCCGGCGCGTCGGTGATGGCCGGTGCACACGGCCTGGCGCTCCTGCTGTGGCGCCGCAGCACTCGGCGGATCCAGCCGTCGAGCCCCACGCCGCCCGCGCGGGACGTGCGACCGTTGCGCGTCGGATGGCTCGCGCTTCCCGGCGCCGTCGTGATGCTCGCGCTCTCGCTGCAGTGGCTGGACGTCACGTCCGTCTCGCTCCGCGTCACGGGAACGGACGCGGCTCACTACCATGTGCCCCACGCGATCAACTACGCGCACGGCGCGACGCTGTTCGGCCACGTCGCCACGCCGCATCTGTACCCGATGGCGGGGAGCATCTGGGCCGCCTGGCTGCTCCAGCCGCTGGACGGCCCCATGCTGCTGGACCTCATGACGTTCCCCGCTGCCGTCCTTCTGCTCGTGTCGCTTGCCTGGCTGTTCCGTCGCGCGGTGGGCGAGGAGGGGATCGTGTGGGCCCCATGGCTCTTCCTGCTGCTGCTGTCGGCGCCGCTCGTCCGAGTGAGCCTGCTGCCATCTGCCGACATGTTCCATGCCGCTGCGTTCGTCGCGCTGTTCGCCCAGGCCTTCGCTGTCTGGCGCACCGGCGAAATCCGCAGCGTCGATCTCCTCGGCCTGGCGCTGTGCACCGGCATGCTGCTCGGCTCGAAAACGACCGGCGTCTTCTCCGCGATCGCGATTCTCGGAGCCTTCGGCCTTCTCACGCTGGCAGGGCGTCCCGGCGGCGTCCGCCGTGCGCCTGCCTGGCGCGCGACGACATGGGCCCTCGCCGCATCGATCGCGGCCGTTCTGCTGGCAGGGGGAGTCTGGCTGATCCGCAACTGGATCCTGTTCGACTCGCCGCTGGCCCCGTCGGGACTCACGATTGCCGGCTTCGGCATCTTCCCGGGCGACGCCTATCTGGAGGGTGGCTACTACAACTCCGTACTGAAGGACATTCGCGACCTGAAGGACTACGATCCCGCCGCGCGTTTCGCCACCTACGCGAGGCGGCTGATGGGGCCGTGGTTCCTGCCGGCCGTGCTGTGCCTGTTGTTCTTCGCCGCCGATGCCGCGGCAGACTGGTATCAGCGGTCGCGTCCCGGCCCGGTCACGATGGCGAGGGGTGCATTTCTTCTCGCGCTTCTGATCCTGATCCTCGCCCACGCCGCCATTCTCATTCCGGCGCCCTGGACCAGCCTGGAGTGGACGAGAGGGCTCGCCCTCCGTTATGCGCTGCCGTTGCTCGTCCTGTACGTGACGGGCATGGTCCTGTGCCTCTTCCCGGCGGGACTGTCGGAGTGGCAGCGCTTCCCGGCGACGCGATGGATCGTCGGCACGGTATCGATGTCGCTCGTGACAGCGCACTACATCCGGCGCAGCGCCATCCCGAACCTGCCGGTCGACGAGTGGTTCCCCGTCCTCCGGACGGACCTGGTCCTGCTCGCCTGCGGCGCAGCCGGGCTCGTCCTGGCATGCCGGCGCTGGCGTCGTGCCGGCGTGCTGGCCTGTGCGAGTTTCGCCATCGCGGCGGCCGTTCTGTTCTCGCAGCGCGTGGCTTCAGCCAACTCGCGGCTGCAGGCACAGGCTGGGGCCGCGCTTTCCCGGCGGGTCGAGCGACTCGCCGGCGGGGGCGCGGATCGGCCGAACGAGCACCGCTGCGTGTACCTGCGGGCGCTGGCGTTCGAGCGCGGGAGGCCCCAAACCACCGGAAGGCGGCGCTTCTTCGTCGCCAGCCGGTTCGATCAGCCACTCGATCTCCAGGGTCCGGCGCTCGAGAACCTCGTCTACGACACGCGGGGCCGCACCGAACGGCCGGCACTGCTGCGCGCCGACGGCCCGGGACGCGGACCACGCGACTACCTGGTCATCGATCGCGCCGAGCAGGAGGACGGGCGCAGCGTCCGCCTCGCATTCCGTGTCGCGCAGGAGGCGGGAATGCAGTATGTTGGCGCGTGCGGACGCTACCAGGTCTACTACGCCGGTCGCGGAGGGCAGAATCAGTTCTGAAGGAGCGTGAAGAGAT
>DATIEW010000594.1:0-6898 GCA_035455585.1 Vicinamibacterales bacterium
CCACAGGAGGTTCTGATCGAACAGGGTCAGGCCGAAGGTGATCGCGCCGCCCTCGGCGAAAGTGCCCGAGATCACGGTTCCGCCGAACACGCCGCAGCTGCTGTCTCTGACCTCGTAGGTCCCGGAGAACGTCGCGCCGACCTGGGTGCCGATGGTGAGGGTGCCGGCGCAGATGAACGTCACGACGCCGGACTCCGTCGTCAACTCGAAGTGCCACATCGTCGTCGAGGCGTAGGTGCCGCCGATCGAGGGAATGACGGGCCCGCCGGGCGCCGTGGGGACGAAGTCGCCCGATTCGTTGCAGGCGGAGCTGGCAACCGCCAGGAGGATCAACAGGAGGTATCGGGGCATCGGGAGACAGCGAACTGAGGCTGCTGGCGCCCGCCATTGTCGCATCGACGGGGCACGAATGTCGAATGCTGAGAGTGGGTGAATGAATCGCCGACTGCCGGCAAACCTGCAGCGCGAGCGAGCGCAGCGACGCGAGCCACGCGAGCGGAGCGGGGCTGCGGGGTCCCGCGAGCGAGCGTGTAAGGGGGTCCGGGGGACGAAGTCCCTCGGTGAGAGCCTGGGTGCTGAATGTTCTGACTCGTAGCTTCCGCCTTCAGGCGGAAGCCCTTGCGCATCCGGGGATCTTCCGGCTGAAGCCGGAAGCCACGGAGCGGTTGCGACACTCAGAACTCAAGACTTCCAATCGCGGCGCGCTCGGAGCGGGCCTGCCCGGCAAGCCGCAGATCGTCGTCTGCGGCGCGCCAGGTGGCCAGCAGATCGTCGTACGCGCGGCGCGCGGCCTCGACATCACCCAGCCGGACGAGTGCGCGTGCGAGGCCGAGTTGAGCGAGCGGCACGACGGGCGAGAACGGATCGGCGCCGCGGCTCTGCTTCACGTCGCGGAACTCCGCAGCGGCCTGTTCGTACGCGCCGGATTGGAAGCGCGCCACGCCGCGCAGGTAAACAGGCATCAGCGCCGCGACAATGCCGCGCTCGTACGGCACCACCCGGCGGAGAACTTCGAGCGCGCGGTCCGAGCGGCCGCGCTCCAGCAGAACCGCCGCGTCCGCGACGGGCAGGTAGACGGCCTGTAGAAGCGTGTCCTCGGGCCGGGAGTCCCGGAGCTGCCGGACGATCAGCTCGGCTCCGCCCGGGTCGCCCGCGATCGCCAGCGCGGCGGCGGCCCGCAGCCGCGGAGCGTAGCTCGTCTGCCCGGGGATGCGCCGGGCCTGATGCATCGCATCCGGCAGATTCCCGTAGAGCGCCTCGGTGAGGGCGGCCTGCGCGGCATAGCCGGTGCTCACCTCCGCAAACCCGCCCTCCGCTGCCTCCGCGACCGTCCGGGCGTAGAGTACGCGCGCCTCGCGCATCCGGCCGCGGTAGGCGAGCACCTGGGCCCGGGCGCCGGTCAGATCGAAGCTTCGCGCCCTGCCCTGCGCCCACTGATAGTGGCCGTCCGCCGCGCGATCGTCCCCGTCGAGCTCGGCCAGCTGATAGAGCAGCCGACGGGTCGGCAGCGTCTCGATTCCGAGCGCCACCGCCCGCTCGGCCGTTTCGCGCGCCTCCGCGTAACGGCCGGCGCCGCGATACGCGTAGGCGAGGTTCGAATACGGAAAGGAGTGCGAGGGATTGCGGCGAATCGCTTCCTCCGCCTCGGCGATCGCGCGGTCGTACTCGCCGAGCCGGTTGAGCAGCACCGCCAGGGCGTTCGCCGGGCGGTAATCCCTCGGATAAGACTGCTTCCAGACGCTCAGGGCTTCGCGCGCGCGGATCTGGTCCCCGGTCACCCGATCGTGGAACTGGTAGGTGATGAACAGGCGCTCGCGTTCGCTGACGCTGCCCCGGTGCTCGTAGGCCAGGCGCGCGTGGTGCTCCGCGCGATCCGTTTCCCCTACCCCCCCGTAAATGCTCGACAGCGTCGTGTGGGCGAGCGAGAAGCCGGGGTCGAGCTCGATGGCGTGCTCGAGGAACGGAATGGACTCCATCTCCTGTCCGGCGGCGCGCCGCACGATGCCGGCCGTGTAGGCCTTGAGCGCGTCCAGCGACGGCGTGGTGGCCTCCTCGATCGGCACGTTGTGCCGTTCGAGAGACGCCACCGACTCGCCCAGCGACGACCGCATGGACGAGGCTAGTCCCCCGACGGCGCGCAGCACCTCTTCCTTTCTCTTCACCTCGACCTGATTGCGCGTGATCGTCTCCCCGCTGGCACAGTCGGTGGCCACCAGGGTCACGCTCGTCGACCCGCCGATCGCCGACACGCTGCCTTCGAGCATCGCCCCGAGCCCGAGCCGCTGACAGGCCTCGCGGGCCACGTCGTGCGTGAGCGTGGCGTCCGGCGGGCGCCCCATCATCGACAGAATCTGCCGCAGCCGCTCGTCCGAGACGATGTCCAGGTACGGCGACTGATCCAGGTGCACGGTCAGCGCCTGCCGGAGGGTGCCGTCGAAATCCGGATCGTTCGTACCGTTTGCGATCCCGCCAATCAGAATCGCGTGCCTGGCGGCTGTTCCGGGAGGCCGCGGCCACCACCAGCGCGCGGCGGCCGCGCCGATCAGGATCGCGAGGAGCAGGACGGCCGCCGTGCGCCGGACCGCGATGAACCGCCATATCCGGACCGCGGCAGCGGGCGGCTTCTGCAGACCGTCCAGATGCCGTCGCGCCCGGCGCAGTTCGGCCAGCAGTTCGACCGCCGTCTGGTAGCGGTCCGCCGGCACCTTCTCGAGCGTGCGTTCGATGACGCCGGCGAGCACTTCGGGCATCGACGGGTTGAGCCGTCGCACGGGCACCTGACGGCCGGCCACGATCGCGGCCGCCGTCTCCCCAGGCGTCTCGCCGGAGAACGGAGGTCTGCCCGTGGCCATCGCATAGATCACGGCACCGGCCGAGAAGATGTCGCTGCGGTGATCGATCCGCTCGCCGGCGGCCTGCTCCGGCGACTGGTACGCGTGAAACACCTCGCTCCCGGCGCCGGCGGGCATCCTCCGTTCCGCCGACGCGGTGGGCGACGAGCCGCCCGCCGGCGCGGCGCTCTGCGCGGTCTCCCACCACGCGCTCATCGAGCCGACCTCGAGCAGCTTGACGTGATCGGACGAGGTGATGAAGACGTTCGACGGCTTGATGCTGCCGTGCACGAGACCTCGAGCGTGGACGGCAGCCAGCGCGTCGACGAGCTGGATTGCAAGCTCGACCAGCCGCTCCGGCGCGAGCGGACCGGCGGCTGCCACCTCGTCGAGCGCCTGCCCCTCGAGCAGTTCGCAGACGAGAAACGGAACGCCGTCCTCTTCACCGGAGTCGTGCACCGCACAGATGTGCGGGTGGCTGACGAGCGACGCGATGCGGGCCTCGCGCCGGAACCGTTCGCGCGCCTCGGGCTGCGCGGCCTGCGCCGGCGAGAGGACCTTGACCGCCACCTCGCGCTCGAGCGTCAGATCGCGCGCCCGGTAGATCACGACGTCGTGATCGCGGCCGATACGGCCGAGCAGCTGGTAGTGCGAAATGACGTGGCCGGTAAGCACGAATGTCAAATGCTGAGTGCTGAGTGCTGAGTCAGCTGGCCTGGATGTGACAATTCACTCGCGCAGGCCCTCCGATGGAGGACGGAGAAGACGGAGAACACGGAGACGTCTCACCACGGAGGCACGGAGGGCACGGAGGGGGCTGCCACGGTGTCGGCACAGACTGCCCCGGTGGACTGATATGCGACGGCTCTGCCGTACTCCTCCGCGCCCTCCGTGCCTCCGTGGTGAAAACTCTCCGTTCCCTCCGTCTTCTCCGTTCCGTGCTCCCCTCGTGAGACCGCGCCGAGGCCGGCTCAGCTCGGCGGCACCGACGACCCGGCGGCCAGGCGTGCGCGCTCGGCGCGCGCGCGGGCCAGCACGGGCAGGTCCGGATCGGCGCGCTCCCAGATCCGGAACAGCTCGTCGTACGCGCGCCGGGCGGAAGCCGGGTCCCCCTCCACGGTCCAGGCACGCGCGATCCCCAGGTAGGCGAGCGGAACGACCGGCGCGAACGGGTCGGAGCCGCGGTGATCGAGCAGGTTCAGATACTCGCGACGGGCGGCGGCGGGCTGACCCTGAGCCAGCAGCGCCTCGGCGCGGAGAAAGGTCGGCACGAGCGCCGCGACGGTTCCCCACTCCGTGGGCATCGCCGCATCGAGCGCCGCGACGGCATCCGCGGGCCGCCGGCGCGCCAGCGCCGTTGCCGCCGTCGCCGCGGGCACGAGCACGGTCCGCACGAACGTCGACTCCGGATAGCGTGCCTGTGCTTCAGCGACGATCGCGTCTGCGGCATCGGCATGGCCCACGAGGGCGAGGGCCGCGGCCGCGCGAAAACGTGGCAGGGTGCCCTCGCTTCCTCCCGAGGACATGCGCTCCACCATCTGCCGGACCCGTCCGGGAGCGGTTCGGGGATCGCCGTAGCACGCCTCGATCCACGCGAGGTGCGCCCAGAAGCCTGCCGAGGTCCCCTCCAGACCGCGGGCGGCGGCCTTGTCCGCCGCCTCCGTGTACAGATCCACGGCGTTGCGCAGCCGTCCTTCGAAGACCGCGACCTGCGCCTGACCGGACAGCATGTCGAACTCCCTCGGCCGGTCCCTGGCCCACGCAAGCTGGGCTGCAGCCGACCCGTCGCCGGCGAGCACCCCGAGCTGATACAGGAGGCGCCGCGTGGGCGTCGTCGCGACCCCGAGCGCGACGGCCTCCTCGGCGATGCGCCGCGCCTCGTCGTACCGTCCCAGCCCCCTATACGCGACGGCGAGGTTCGACATCGGGAATGGGTGCCCGGGACTGCGCCGCAGCGCCTCGGTGGCTTCCGCCACGGCCTGCTCGTATCGTCCGAAGCGATTGTGGATGACCGCGAGCGCGTTGGCGGGGCGCACGTCGCGAGGGTAGGACACCTTCCAGATTTCCAGCGCCTCTGCGGCCTGCTGCTGATCGCCGGTCACGCGCTCGTGATACTGGTACGTGATGAAGAGGCGCTCGCGTTCGCTCACGCGCTTGTGCCGCGCGTAGGCGAGCTTCGCGTACTCCTCGCTCCGCTTCCACTCACCCAGACTGCCGTAGACGGTCGAGAGCGTCGTGTAGGCGGCGGCGAACTCCGGATCCAGCTCGATCGCCTGATTGAAGAAGGCGACCGACTCGAGCTCGCGCCCGCGCCGCCGCTCCGCGAGGCCCAGCGCGTACGCCTTCAGCGCCCCGAGCGACGGCGTCGTCGCCTGCTCGATCGGCACGTCGAACCTCTCGAGTGACGGCAGCGACTCGCCGAGCCTGGTCCGGATCGAGGAACTGAGGGATCCCAGGACGGTCAGGACCTGCTCCTTCCTCGGCACCTCCTGCTGCGCGCGGGCCACGGACTCGCCGGTCCGGCAGTCGGTCGCGGTCAGCGTAAGAACGTAGTTCGTTCCGAGCGTGGCGATCGAACCCTCGAGCATGGCCGTCGCGCCAAGCCGCTGGCAGACCTCGCGCGCAATACCGGACGTCAATCGCGTGTCACTGGCCTGCCCCATCGATCGCAGGGTTTCGGCAATCCGGCCGTCGCCGACGATGTCGAGAAAGGGCGACTGGCCGAGCTGGACCCGCAACGCCGTCGTGAGCGCTTCGTCGAAGACCGGATCGTCCGAATTGTTCGCGAACGATCCGATCACGATGCTGTCGCGGTCCGTGAGCGCGGGCCGGTGCGGGGCCAGCGGCAGCCAGCGCCACGCCGCGAGCGCCGCCACGGCCACCATCAGGATGGCGGCCGCCCAGCGGGCGGGCCTCCAGCCTGCGTGCCGCAGGGCCGGGGCGGCGGATGCCTGCGGCACATGTGCGACCGGCACGGGCCCCGACGCGTCGGTGAGCAGGTCCCGGGCGAGGGACCGCAGGTCGGCCAGCAACTCGGACGCGGTCTGATACCGGCGCGGCGCAGCCACGTGCAGAGCCTTGAGAATGACGGCTTCGAGACGCTCCGGCACGTCCGGGTTGAACGCGCGCGGCGGCACGATCTCTCCGCTCAAGAGCCGCATCATGACCAGGGCGGTGCTGTCGCCCGGAAAGGCGCGGCGTGCGGTCACCATTTCGTACAGCACGCTGCCGAACGAGAAGATGTCCGTGCGGGCGTCGATCGGATCGCCGGTCGCCTGCTCGGGGGACATGTAGGCCGCCGTTCCGACGGTGACGCCGGTGGTCGTCACATCAGGAGCGCCGCCCGTGTCGGCCATCGTCGGATCGGAGGGGCGGACCGGACGCCTCTCGCCCGGTCCCGCGAGCTTCGCGAGCCCGAAATCGAGGACCTTCACGCGGTCGCCGTGCGTGACGAACAGGTTCGCCGGCTTGATGTCGCGGTGAACGATGTCGCGCCCGTGCGCGGCTTCGAGCGCCGACGCGATCTGGATCGCAAAGTCGAGCGCGCGTCCGATGGGCAGCGGCCCGTCGCCGAGGATCTGCTTGATGGTGCGCCCCTCGAGCAGCTCCATCACGATGAAGTGAATGCCCTCGTGCTGACCCAGCTCGTGAATGGTGCAGATGTGGGGATGCTGCAGCGCCGACGCGAGCCTCGCCTCGCGCTCGAAGCGCATGAGCCACTGCTCCTGGTGCGCCTCGTCGGCCCGCAGCAGCTTGATTGCGACCTCGCGTCCGAGCTGGAGATCCTCCGCGCGATACACGACGCCCATCCCGCCCTCGCCGAGCCGGTGAAGCAAGCGGTAATGTGAGATGACCTTATCTGCCACGGATCAAGGCGGCGTGAACGAAACTCGGGCCGGATCGATTTCATTCTGGCGTGGGGCTCCGCCCCACACCCCGGCTCGGTCGCTTGCGGGGACCCCTACGCCCCGTGCCGCTCCCTCGCAGGCGCGCCGTGCGCGCCTCAGCCGTGCTTGCACAGAATCTGACACTTGTACAGATTCCGGCTGTGCAAGCACGGCTAGTCT
>DATIEW010000595.1:0-3429 GCA_035455585.1 Vicinamibacterales bacterium
TCATCGTCCACGGTCACCGACACGCTGACCTCTGAGGTTGTCACGACATCGACCGCGGTCTGGTAGCGCTCGAACACCTCGAACAGGCGGCGCAGGAATCCGTGCGCCATGAGCATCCGCGTCGACGTCACCTCGATGACCGTCACCGGACGCTTGCAGGCCAGGGCCGCGACGGGGCGCGGATCTGCCGGCGGGTTCGCGGCGATCTCGGTGCCGCGCCCCTCGGGGCTGCGGCTGTTGAGGATCCTGACTGGAATGTCGCGCTCGACGGCCGGCAGGATCGTGCTCGGATGCAGGACCTTGGCACCGAAGTACGCCAGCTCCGACGCCTCGCCGAAGGAAAGGTGAGGAACGACCGCTGGAGAGTCGACGAGCCGCGGGTCCGCGGTCAGCATCCCGTCCACATCCGTCCAGATCTGGATCTCGGCGCACGAGATCGACGGCTGGCCGGCCGCGCCCAGCGCCGCACCGATGATCGACGCCGAGTAGTCCGATCCCCCGCGGCCGAGGGTGGTCGTGATGTCGGCGGCCGTCGCGCCCACGAACCCGCCCGCAACCGGCACCTGACGCTCGAGGACGTGCGGCACGATCTCCCGGCGCACGGTCCCGCACGTCGGCCCGAACTGCGGCGCGGCGCGCCCGTGCGTGTCGTCGGTCACGACGGTACGGCGTGCGTCGATCCAGACCGCAGGTACGCCGCCCGCCTCGAGCGCTGCTGCTACCAGACGGCTGCTGAGCAGCTCGCCGGCGCTCGCAATGCGATCGAGCGATCGCGGCGACAGCTCCCTGAGGATCGAGATCGACGCCAGGATCCCGGCCACCTCGTCCGCGTGCCGATTCAGCTCGAGGGCCACGCGCGCGCGCGGTTCACCCGGCACGAGCGCGTCGAGCGCTGCGAGATGACGGCCGCGCAGCTCTTCGACGCCGGACGCGACCGCTGCCCGCTCGCCGCGCGCCGCCGCCGACGCCAGCGCCAGCAGCCGGTCGGTCACGCCCGCCATCGCGGACACCACGACGACCGGCACGGCGTTTCCGCGCTCATACTCGGCCCGGACGATGGCCAGCAGCCGTCGGATCGCCTCGGCGTCGGCCACCGACGTGCCGCCAAACTTCATGACGCGCGCATCGAGCATGTTCGGCCTTTCGTACCCAGCACTCAACTGAGTGATTCAACTCTGATAGCGAAACCGCTTAACAGGAGACACGAAGAAACGGAGAACGAACGGAGGGCACCAGCGTGTCAGCACCAACGCCCCCGGTGGCGCGGCCGGCCCAGCCGGCCCGGTCGCGCGGCGCCACCGGGGACAGTGCTGTGGTTGCCCGTGTGTCCTTCGTTCGTCCTCCGTTCACTCCGTGCCTCCGTGTTAACCTCCGTTCCCTCCGTTCCCTCCGCATACCTGCAACGCCGCCGCGGATGTCAGCGCGAGTCAGCATTCAGCATTAATTCAGCATTCAGTATTGCGGCTCCCGCCGCCCCGCGAATCGTGTTGTGTCCCAGCGCCACGAGCTTGACGTCGAGCACCGGGCACGGCCGGATGCGGCCGACGGTCACCGTCATGCCGCCGCCGCGATCCGCGTCGAGCCGCGGCTGGGGACGATCGGCAGCGTCGAGGCACACGATCGGAGACGGCGGCGCGCTCGGCAGTCCCATCTCCTGCGGCCGTCCTCGAAATTGCGCGAGCGCGGAACGGATCTCCTCGAGGGGCGGTGGGCTGTCGAACGCCATGGCGATCGCCTCGGTGTGCCCGTCGGCGACCGCGACCCTGGTCGTCTGGGCGCTGACGGCCATCGGGTGCGGCACGATCCGGCCGCCATCGAGCGTACCGAGTATCTTCTGCGTCTCGCTCTCGATCTTCTCCTCCTCGCCCGCGATGTGCGGGATGACGTTGCCCAGAATATCGAGCGATGGCACGCCAGGATACCCGGCGCCCGACACCGCCTGCAGCGTCGAGACCATCACCCGCCGGAGCCCGAAGCCGCGCAGCGCGGCCAGTACCATCGACAGCACCACGGTCGAGCAGTTCGGGTTCGTGACGATCGCGCCGGGCCAGCCGCGCGCGCGGCGCTGAGCGTCGAGGAGCGAGAGATGATCGGCGTTGACTTCCGGGATGAGGAGCGGGACGTCGGGCTCCATGCGGAAGCTCCGCGCGTTGCTGAGCACGGTGTGGCCGGCGGCGGCAAAGGCGGGCTCGATCTCACGGGCTGCGTTCGCATCGAGCGCGGAGAAGACGAACTGGGGGCCGCGTCCGGGCACGCAGGCCTCTACCCGGATCGAGCGGACCTCGTCCGGCATGGGCGACGACAGCCGCCACGGCGCCGCCTCGTCGTACCGGCGCCCTTCCGATCGCTCGCTCGCCGCGAGCCACGCCGTACGGAACCAGGAGTGACAGGCGAGCAGTCGCACGAACTGCTGGCCCACCATGCCGGTGGCGCCGAGCACCCCCACATCAACACGGCGCGGCATCTTCGCTGATCGTTCCATGAGCTGACCAGACGTGCAAAAAAAAACCCACCGGCCTCTTTCCGGCCGGCGGGTTCGTATGACTCCGTGCAGTGTCGATCGCTACATCACGGGCGCACACGCCACCGGCCTGCAGATCGCTTGACCCGCTTTCGGGCGACGGCGGTCGACGTGCGCGACATCATCGGGCGCCAGTATAGAGGAGGGAAAGGCGCTGATCAAGGAAAAAGGAAGAAGGAAAAAGGAAGAAGGGCTGCCGGGTAAGATGAGGCATGCGCAACCTGATCGCTGCTGTCGCGATGCTATGGCTCTGGAGCGGGCAGAACACGCTCGAGCCGCGGTGGACGCCGCTCGATACCGGTGTGACGACGCGGCTGCGCGGGGTGAGCGCGGCAAGCGACTCGGTCGTCTGGGCGAGCGGCGCCGGCGGCACGATCATCAGGACCGCCGACGCGGGCGCGACCTGGCAGACCCTGTCGATTCCCGGGACCGCGAAGCTGGATTTCCGGGACATCGATGCCGTCGACGAACGAACCGCATACGTCCTCAGCATCGGCCCAGGCGATCGGTCGCGAATCTTCAAGACCCTCGACGCGGGCGCAACCTGGACCGAGCAGTTCGTCAACGCGGACCCGAAGGCCTTCTTCGACGCGATGTCGTTCTGGGACGCGGCCCGTGGGCTCGCGTTCAGCGATTCCGTCGATGGCCGGCTCGTCATTCTTGCCACGTCGGACGGCCGCACGTGGACCCGGATTCCACCGGACACGCTGCCGCCCGCGCTCGACGGCGAGGGCGCGTTCGCGGCGAGCGGCACGAACATCGCCGTTCAGCGACCCGGTCACGCCTGGGTCGGAACTGGCGCCGCCGACACGGCGCGCGTGCTGCGGACGGCCGACGGCGGCCGCACATGGCAGGCCGCCACCACCCCGCTCGCCGCCGGATCATCGTCAGGCATCTTCTCGATAGCC
>DATIEW010000596.1:0-2144 GCA_035455585.1 Vicinamibacterales bacterium
TCGTCTCGGGCGACGCCGTCGCGCTCGTGAGCCGGAAGTAGTTGCCCGAGCCCGAGAGCGACTGCGTCGAGATCGTGGCCGGCAGCGGACGCACCAGAAGCGGGAAGACATTGCTGCTCGCGCCCGTCATCACGCTGCGCACATCCCAGCTCCGGACCGTGTACCGAGGCTGGAGGTTCGCGACATTGAGGCCGTCGGCGTACTGGCTCACGAGAAAGCCCGAAAGCATGTCGTCGAACTGGCCTCCTGCCGCGTGCTGCAGCACGTTCGCTAGGCCCACGTCCGGACCTGCCACCACCTGTCGCAGGAACGACCGCGCGTTGCCGCCGGAAAAATGGTCCGTGACGTAGCGCAGGAACATCCACCCCGCCCCGCGCGGCGCGATCTGGTCCCGCGCCTTGGCCGAAATGGGTGACGACGTGTCGGGACGGAACATCCAGTCGCGGAAGCGCACCAGATTCTGCCGGAAGTACGAATTGTAGACGTCCGGCTGATTCGGATCCGGATTGACGTCGGCGAAGGTGAGATCCTGGAAATCGGCGAAGCCGCGCTTGGCACGTCCGACCAGCTCCTCCGCCATGTGCGACAGCGCCTCGTTCAGCCACGGGGTCTCGGCCGCCTGCACCGCGGGATCGAACAGCCGGATCCCCTGGTTGATCATGTGCTGAAACTCGTGTGTGATCGTCCCGAGCGTGGTCACGCGCACCATCGAGACCGAGCGCGGGTTGCTGTTGATCGTTCCGTTGGGATCCGGGACAAGCAGGTAGAACATCTCCTGCTCATTCGTCTGGGGGCACTCGATCCCCTGTTGCTGGTACTCCGTGCGCCGCACCAGGTCGCCCCCCCAGAAGAAGCCCGCAATGAAGCCCAGGGCGCCCGACGCCGTGGCGCGATTGACCTCGGGAGTGTACAGGATGGTGATGCGGCCGTCCGCGTTGCGGTCGGTCTCGCGCCCGAAGAAGAGCGTGTCCGTGCGGTAGATGACGTTCTCGAACTCCTGCCCGATCGCCGTGAAGTCCGCGTCGCTGAAGCCGCCGGACGGCGCGTTGACGTCCTGCACGATCGTGGCGTGTGGCGTGAGCCGCTTCACCACGGCACGCACGTCGGTGTAGGTGGTGCAGAGGTTCGACGCGCGCACGTCCGGCACGCGATACGTCACCGTGTCCCCCTCGGCGGCCACAGCCAGTGCCAGCGCCGCTCCTCCCGCCGGTCCCGCCTGCGCCGCGCGGGCGCGCACCGCCGGCGCCACGCGCCGCATCAGATCGAACTCCTGCCGACGGACCGCCGCCTCGAGGTCATCGGAGTAGGCGACGGCCTGTTGCTCAGCGGCCAGCTGCGGATCGAGCGCCTGCAAGCCGAGCGCGGAGGCGAGAGCGCTCTGTGAAGTGGCGACGGGGACGGCGACCTGATACAGGCCGAGGTTGTCGAGCTGCTGCGTGGCGTTGGCCGTGACGAAGAGAAAGTCCGTCGCGGTCGTGGTCGCGCCCAGCGTGATGCACGCCACGGCCGCCGGACCACTGAGAATGCGCACCTGGCCGACGTTCAGCACGATGGGTGTCACGCACGGATCCGGGTCCACCGTGAGCTCCACGTCTCCCGCGATGACTCCGATCGTCGCGCGGATCGTGGCGGTCCCGATCGCGACGCCGGTGACCACGCCGTCGGGCGTCACCGACGCAACCTGCGGGGTGAGACTCTCCCACTGCACTTGCGCTCCGGCGATCGGCGACTGGTTCTGGTCGTACACGATCGCGGCGAGCTGGATGCTCGATCCGACGATCATCACCGTCTGCGGACTCGACACGACGACCGTGGTCGGGGTACGCGTACCGGGTCCGGACGGGGAATCCTTGCATGCGGCGGCGCCGAGCACGACGCCGAGTACGAGTGTCCCGAGGCAGAATCTGGAGTGCACGGTCATTCCTTCGGCCAGGCCATTGGGCGGAGCAACGTGTCGGACGATGGCGACCCCGTCCTGAGACACCCAGGCCGCATCGGCACCTGAAAAGTAGACGGGAAATACTGCTCGGCGCGGCGCGGGCGTGGCCGCCGGCGCCCACCATGCTTACGACCGAAGGGTAGAGCTCGGCACGCCGGTCGGCCACCGAAAGGGGCGCCCATGGTGCCACATCGCACCGGTACCC
>DATIEW010000597.1:0-4096 GCA_035455585.1 Vicinamibacterales bacterium
TGTGAACATAGGACCTCCTTGTCAGCAGGGTTCCGAGACTCAAGCGCGGCGAAGTAACTAGCCTGCATATCGCGGGACGGTACCGCCGATCGCGCTGATACTCAATGGCCGACCGGTTCAGAATTGACAATGTCAGTTCACAAGTGGCAGCTCGACCGGAGAGGAGGGCGAGCGGGCTCTAACTGCAAACGTTCACACCGTCCAGCAGTCGCTGCGCTGCAGACGCCTCCGCCGGTGGCGACATGCGCCGCTTGTCATCTGAGATGTCCGGGGAGCGCTGCCTTGCCGGGGTGCTAACCTCCCTGCGGACTTGTCCGACCGACATCGTTTGTTTGGCACTCCAGGCTGCAGCGGAATCGACGCTCAGTGTGTGTCCAACGACGATTTGTCTCCGGTTAAGGATCGACTACTCGCCTGACACGCGCCCAAGCAATGCCAGGACCCGTATGCTTGGTTCCGTCAGCATCCATCGTCGGCGGTATCCGTCAGGCGTCATCCCCGTGATGCGGCGGAAGTTGCGGTAGAAGGAAACTTTGCTTCGATAGCCAACCGCGTTCGCGACCTCCTCCACACGCCAGGGTGTTGTCGCGAGCAGCAGCTTCGCCTGGTCCGCGCGGGAGATGGCGAGATACTGATGAGGACTATGACCATAGACGTGTTGAAATGAGCGGGCGAGGTCGGTGCGATTGCACGCCACTCGACGAGCCAGCCTCTCGAGCGTCCAGTGACGCGAAAAGTCCTCCCGAAGCAGCGTCTCGGCGACGCCGACAGCCACGTCCACAGGCGCAGCCCTCCGTGCCGGATGGGAGGGGATCTGCGTGGTAAGCCGAGTTGGATCGACGCGATGACCCAGCTTACTCAGTTCGCGCTCCTGCCACCTCTGGAGCGTTTCAAACAGCTGTCGCTCTAATGGCGATCGCGGCTGATAGAGCTGTGTTCCTGGGGCAAGGCCCGGCGGGACCAGAGCTTGGAACCCCTGAGCTCGATTCACGAGCTCGAACAACCACTCGGGCCGGATCAGATCGCGCCACTCTGGCGAATTGGGCACGCCGTTGTAGTCCCGCATTCGAACTACCGCGCTAGGCAGGTTCCCGCGGCCTTGTCGTTATCCGCCGGGGTGGTCTGTTCGATGTGCCGCTGTCTCCCCGCTGTCAGGCCACAGGGGCGCGAATCTGGGGAGTTTACGTCCACAGTCTTGGAGACGGACCTCTTCCGAGACTTCCCAATCGGCGTCGGTTGGGGGAACCAACTACCCGTCGGCGCCGGCGCCGACCGTTCGGGAGGGGTTCGGCACTGAGAATTCCATCCAAGTCTTGACGGCGTGAGGCTCGTCGAACCGCAAGAGGGCCGAAAGCACCCAGGCCGGGCCCCGTGGGTGAAGATGCCTGCCCAGCCTTGCGGCGCGGCTGATAGGTCGGACGCGGCGTGTGCGTGGCTGACGCATGACAGGACCTATTTGACGTGGCGGCACGTCAATCAGCGGCTCGATGGCTTCGATCGCCCAACGTTCTACGTCTGGCCGCCCGCGCGGCTCTCGACGCGGTAGGTCACCTGCAGCGGCGGCAGGCGCGCGTCTCCGCCGAACACCTCGCCGATGATGCGCAGCGAGTACTGGAACTGGATGAAGCGTCGCGCGGCCGTGACGACGTCCTTCGCCCGGGCGCCGCCGAGCACCTCGAACGGCGCGAGCGGCACGACGGCCGGGATCCAGCCTGGGCTCGTCCACGATCACGCGGGCGGCCGCGGCCTCGAGCGCCGAGCAGGTCAGCAGCACGGAGAACGGCTCTCCGACTCGAACCGCGCCGGCATCCGTGCGCCACCAGCACGTGAGCGGTTCGACCTCCACGACCTCGGGCGCCGGTTGAGCGACCGCCACGCCGGCCGTCAAGACGACGACGAGCATCCAGCAGGCGGAGGTGCGATGTGGGTGTGGTGTCAAGGTGTTCTTCCCGATCCCCTTGTCCCTTGTCCCTTATCCCTTGCGAAGCCGTCGTTCGGCCACGAATTCGACGAGCGCCAGATCGAACCCGGCCGGGTCCGGTCCGAGGCGCACGACGTCGAGATCGACGCCGTGCGCGATGCGGGCCACTTCGTCCTGCCACTCCTGTACGCGCGACTTCATCCTGAGCGCCTCCGCGCGGGACACCACGCGCGAGCGGCCGCTCTCGATGTCGTAGACCTCGATCCACGCGGCGGACACCGCCGGCAGCTCGAAGGCGAACGCCACGTCCACGATCGCGACGAACACGTCGTGCACGGAGCCGAGCAGCCCCAGCTCGCGCAGCACCTGCTCCACATCGTCGAACAGGAAGTCGGAGACGACGGGCACCATTGACGTCCGGCGCATGAAGCCGCCGATCGTCGCGCTGAGGCTGCCGGCGCGCCGAAGCGGCTGCAGACCGTGGCCGTGCTGGTAGGCGTCGAGGCAGTGGATGACCTGGCCCTTGCCGATGCGCGGCCGCAGACCGTGCAGCTGTTCCCACCCGTCATCGAACGTGATCAGGCCGACCGAGTCCTGCGAGAAGACCGCCGAGAGGCCGAGCGTGGCAACGGCCCGCGCGATGATCGCGGCGGACGTCAGGCCATCGATGCCGCACCGGACCGAGAGCGATCGGTCCGCCACGACGACCACGCTCGACGCCGCGGGCTGCTCGAACTCGCGGACGACGAGCGGGCTGAAGCCGGTCAGCGTCGACTGGGCCCAGTCGATCGACTCGAAGCGGTCGCCGGCCTGCCAGTCGCGCACGCCGACGAAATCGAAGCCGGAGCCGCGGAACGCGCCGCGATGCTGGCCCGGCGTGACCTCGCGCATCCGCCTGCGGATGACCAGCTCGATCTCCGTGATCTCCGACAGGCTGACGAGCGATTCGACCGTCGCCTCCCTAGTCCGCACTATTCATGAACTCCCGGATCGATGTGGCCCGTTCGCGCAGAAAACCGTCGGAGCAGGCCGCGCAGGCGTCAGTCGGAAAAACGGCCCGGAGGCGCCAGAGATCCGCGTGGGGTGACGTAGTGGGGCCCCGCGCTGCCGCCGACAAGCCGGGGCCCCCGGCGCGCGTTTTGTGCGCGCTGGGGTGGAAGTCGCCGGCGGGCCGTTTTTCCGGCCTGCGCAGTCGGTTTTCGAAGCGAATGGGCCACATCGATCCGTCACGCTCACGAGTAATGCGGGCCAGGTCTCATGGCACCGGGGTCCGCTCGACGACGTCCCGGATCACCGCGTCGGTCGTCAGGCCGTGGCTGGCGGCGTGCGGTCCCAGCCAGATGCGGTGCCCGAGCACGTAGGGCGCGAGATCCTGGACGTCCTCCGGGTACACCTCGTCGCGGCGCCTGACGAGCAGCGCCCAGACCTTCGCCAGGCGGCCCCAGACGATGATCGCGCGCGGGGAGGCGCCGAGATCCACGCCGCGCTCGACCAGCTCGGACGGCGAGTGCACGAGCCACTCGATCTCCGGGTTGTACGGGCGCGTCGCGGCCACGAGACGCTGGATGTAGTCGCCGATGCGCTCGTGCAGGAACACGTGCCGGCTGATGGCCGCCCGCAACTCGAGGATCCGCTCCTTGGACATCAGAGGCTCGAGGCGCATCGCCTTGAAGTCGAAGCCGACGAGCGTGCGCTCCTCCTCGGGAGGCAGATACCCGATGTTCACCATGATCGCGAACCGGTCGGTCGCCGCTTCCGAGAGCGGAAACGTCCCCTGCCCCAGCTCCACGGGGTTCATCGTCGCGATCGCGAAGCTGAACGCCGGCAGCTCGTAGGTCGCCTTGCCCACGGTGACCGTGCGGTCCTGCAGGCCCTCGAGGAACGCGCTCTGCGACTTGAGCGGGATGCGGTTGATCTCGTCGAGCAGGATGACCTCGGCCTCGGCGAGCGGGCCGAACTCGGTGACCAGCTCGCCCGTGGCCGGGTTGATCATCTGGAAGCCGACCACTTCGGTGGGCTGCAGGTCGGCGCGTCCCTGCAGGCGCACGAACTTCGCGTTGCTGATGGCGGCGAGGATCACTCCGAAGAACGTCTTCCCGACGCCCGGCACGCCGCGCAGCAGGAGGTTGCCGGCGTTGACCTGCCGCTGCTGGTTCCTGTCGTAGGTGGTCTTGC
>DATIEW010000598.1:0-4834 GCA_035455585.1 Vicinamibacterales bacterium
CGGCGATCCGAACATCGTAGGGAAGGTCATCCGCGTGAACGGCGCGCCGTGCGAGGTCGTGGGCGTGACAGCGCGCGGCTATCGGGGGCTCTCACAGGGTGGCTTCTACCCGGCGACCGACGTGACCCTGCCGCTCTCGTCTCAGCCGACGGTGATGCCGAGCTGGAGCACCGGCCCGTCGGCAGGCGCCTCGATGTTCACGTCGAACTTGTTCTGGGTCCGGGTACTCGCGCGTGTTCCCACGACCTTCCGCGAGATCGATCGCGCTGTTCTGGACGTTTTTCGGCGTGAGTACCTGCGGCTGCCCGGGGTGGAGCCTGCGGCTCTCGACGGCCTTCGGGTGCGCCGGCTGCCAGGTGCGCGCGGGCTCGACGCCATCCGCTCCGACATCGAGCGCCCGCTCCAGTTTCTCGCGGGCGTCGCCGCGATCGTGCTGGTCCTGGCGTGTCTGAATCTGTCAGGCCTGATGCTCGCCCGCGGCGTCGCGCGCCAGAGGGAACTGTCGGTCAGGCACGCCCTCGGCGCCGGGCGCGTACGCGCCGTCCGGCTGCTGATGGCCGAGAGCCTTCTGCTCTCGGGCATCGGCGGTCTGCTGGGCGTGCTGGTCGCGATCTGGACGGCGCCGCTGGTGTCGTCGATGGTGACGACCGGCCTGGACGCGGTCAGTACCCCCGGAGTCGGTTGGCCGCTCGTCGCGACCGCCGGCTCCGTGTCAGCGCTCGCGGCCGTGCTCTCAGGGGTGATTCCGGCGCTGCGGCTGTCTGGGCAGCAGGTCTCGCATCTGAGCCAGCGCAGCACGACCGGCGGCACGCGGCATGCCGCCGGTCGAATGCTGATTGCCTTGCAGATCGCGGTCTCCGTACCGCTTCTCGTCGGCGCGGGACTGCTGCTCCGAACCATCCACAACCTGACCAGCGCGGAGCTGGGGTTCGATCCGCAGGGGCTCGTCATCTTCCGCGTGGAACCCGGCCTCGACGCGCGGGGCATGGACGCCGATCCGGTCGCGGTCTACGACCGGGTGCTCGAACGTGTGCGCCGGATGCCCGGCGTGACCTCCGCGACGCTCGTCGAGAACGTCCTGATCAGCGGCTGGTCGTCGAGCAGCGACGTGCGAGTCGGTGGCAATGAAGTCGACATGTCGATGAACGCCATCGGGCCGGACTTCTTCGAGACGATGGGCATCCGCATCGTCGCGGGCCGGCCGATCTCCTCCGCGGACCGCGCCGGCGCGCCGGCGGCCGTCGTGATCAACGAGACCGCGGCGAGGACATATTTTCCGGGGGCGTTGCCGATTGGCCGGCGCTTCACCGTGGGCCGCCAGGAAGTAGAGATCGTCGGCGTCGCGTCGTCGACGCGGTACAGGAGCCTGCGGACGGCGCCGTTGCCCTCGTTCTACGATTCCTACGCGCAGCGCACGCTCGAGAGCTTTCCACGCCTGGCAAGGATCCTCCGGTCGGGAACGCCCCGGGCCATGCATGTCGTGCTGCGGGCGTCGGTGCCGCCGCGCGCGCTCGTCGCCGCGATTCCGTCTGCGGTGAGCGAAGTCGCGCCAGATCTCCCTGTCCGCGAGATCAGGACCCAGGCCGACCAGATCGAGCAGAGCATCGCGCGCGAACGGCTGCTCTCGCGCCTGCTCCTGATCTTCGGTGGATTTGCGGTACTGCTGGCGTGCATCGGACTGCACGGCGTCACATCGTACTCGGTGGCGCGGCGGACGAGCGAGATCGGAATCCGCGTCGCGCTGGGAGCCAGGCGGACGCAGGTAATCTGGCTCATCCTGCGGCAGGTGCTCGTTGTCGCGCTGGCGGGGGTCGCGCTGGGTGTGCCGATCGCCCTGCTGGCCGGTCCTGTTGTCGCGTCGATGCTGTTCGGGCTCGCCCCGCGCGATGCGTTCACGATCGTGCTGGCGGCCGCCATCATGCTCTCTGTCGCGCTCGCAGCGGGCTGGCTGCCGGCCCGCCGCGCCGCACGGCTGCCGGTCGTCGCCGCGCTGCGGCTGGACTGACGGCGCTCCTGGTCCGGCACGTTGGGAGTTGGGGATTGGGCATTGACACGGCGCACGCTCTCTCCAGAGTGCGCGCTGCAATGCCGGCGTCCGCTCACCCGATCCGTTCCGGCTCCATCACGCGCTCGACGGCCTGACCGCCGGCGCGGCTCACGTAGTACACCTTCGCGTCGGCGCGCGTCGAGACGACTCGCCTGACCTCGTTGTCCTCGAAGTAGATGCCGGCGTCGTTGTCGCATGCGTAGCCCGGCTTCATCTGACCCGATCCGATCAGCTTCTGGTAGAGCGGCCGCCGCCCGGGTTCGCGATCGTAGTGCGGGGAGTGGCTGCCCTCGAGAAACCCCAGGCACTGCACCGTGGTCAGCTCCTTCGGCCGTGAATCGGTCGTTCCCTCTTCGAACCAGCACAACGATCCCGCGCTCGCGCCGCCAAGCACGATGCCGCGATTCCATGCTTCTCTGAGCACCACGTCGATCCCCTGCGCCCTCCAGATCGCCTGCTGGTTCAGCGTGTTGCCTCCGGAGACGACGATGCCGTCCACCGAGAGGAAGACCTCCTCCCAGCTCCGACTCTGGCGCGTGCTGGCGATGAAGCTCTCCTGCACCGACGGTTCGACGTTGAGCGGAGCGCAGTTCCGGAACCAGCTGATGATGCCGGCCGGCGAATCGCCCGATGCCGTCGGCAGGTAGCAGAGCTTCGGCCGCGGCTTGCCCGTCAGCTCGGCCAGATAACGGATGAAGATCGTCCCGAATCCGCCGCCCGCGATGAGGATCTTGCGCGTGCCCGACGACGCGCGGGCCTGATTCCCGCCATGCGCCACTGGTCTCCTGGCAGCCGCGAGCCCTCCGGCGGCAATACCGACGGATCCCAGAACGGATGTAACGAGGAATTGACGTCGTTTCATGATTCGACCTCCTGGCGCACACGCCGGATGGGGAGCATATTACCCTTCGCGACGATAGCTGATGACCTTGATCGAGTAGGGCTTGATGGGGTTCTCGAAGATGAGTTCGATCGAGGCAGGCTCCTTGCAGTCGATGTGTTCCTGTGACGGGAACGGCATATACAAAGGAGTCATCAATGCCGCACCACACGGACTGGACGACCGAGGACGAATACTGGCAGGACAACTACCAGTCTCGTCCGTACGTAGAATTCGGCGACTACGGCTACTACAAGCCGGCGTACCGGTATGGCTACGATGCGGCCATCCGGTACCGGGGTCGGCAATGGGAGGACGTCGAGCTGGAGCTCGAGCGCGACTGGGACAGCCACGGGCAGCGCCGGCAGTCGACCTGGCTGCAGATGAAGGATGCGGTGCGCGATGCATGGAATCACGTCACCGGCGGCGCGCAGGTAGGAACGTGACAGCAGGAGAAAGTAGAGATGACGCTGCTGCGAGGAGAGCGCAGAGGGGAAGTGACTACCCGCTTCCCCCGGCAGACTCGAGGCGGCGGACGGCGCTTACCGTCGCCTGCCTGACCTCGTCGACCGAGCCGACGCCGGGCACCGTCAGAAGCAGCTCCCTGGTGCGGTAGTAGTCGACAAGGGGTGCGGTCTGACTGTGGAAGGTGACGAGCCGGGCCTGAACGGTCTCGCGCGCGTCGTCCGCACGCTGGTAGAGATGCTCACCCTTGCAGCGGCCGAGCGGACAGGTCCGGAACGGATTCGCCGTTCGATGGAACGGCGCCTGGCACTCGCGGCAGATGAGGCGCCCGGACAGCCGCTCGATCAGCTCATCGTCCGGGACATCCACATATACGACCGCGTCGATCCGCCTCCCGAGGTCCGACATCATCTCGTCGAGCGCTTCGGCCTGCGGGAGCGTGCGCGGGAACCCGTCGAGGAGCACGCCCTGGCGTGCGTCGGGTCGGTTCATCCGCTCGCGGAGCATCGCGATGGTGACGGCGTCCGGCACCAGCGCGCCGCTCGTCATGTACTCGTTGGCCTTGAGACCGAGGTCCGTACCGCGGTTCAGGTGGTCGCGGAAGAGGTCTCCGGAGGCGATGTGCGTCAGGCCGAACTCGCGGCGCAGATACTCCGCCTGGGTCCCTTTCCCCGATCCGGGCGCGCCCAGCAGAACCAGATCCATGCGCTAGACAGTAGTCGCAGCGCGGTGCGCGTGTAAACCCTCTCCAGACTCGAGCCGGCGCGACGCATCCAGCCGCGGTCAATTCTGTAATCGATTCCGGCAGGGATCCTGCACGGCGTCAACACGAAGGCTGCGGCGGCGATTCGTTCTCGCGAGCCGTTTGATCCATCCGTTTCGCGGGAGTTTCTGTCGATCTCGCGCGTGCGCGCTCCGGCAGAGCAGCGATGCGGCTCGCTGGTGAGAGCGCAAGGACTCTAGTGCGGCACAGACTTCTGGTCCGCGGCAGGCAGACGGGGCGGAGCAATGATAGAGGTGCAGGACGAACGCAGCGGTGAGCCGCTCTTTCTCGACGAGGATCCGTCTCCGCCCAGACGGGTCAAGCGCGACACGAGCCACATCGACAGCCTCTTCGCAGACGAGGATGTCCTCGCCGAGCCGAAGTTTCCGGATCCGCAGCCGGAGGAAGACATGACTTCGCCCGGCTCCCGGCCTGTCGAATTCACACGCGAGGAGGACGGACGAACGCTCGAAAGGCGCGTCAGGATGGCGCTGATCGTTGCCATGATCCTGGCCGCTGTGGCGTTCGGCTTCGCAGCCGTCAGGGCATTCCTGCTCCAGTAAACTCCCAACTTCCAACTCCCAACTCCCAACTTCCAACTTCCAACTCCCAACTTCCAACATGGCTCAGCTGCCTTGGGAATTGGGAGTTGGGAATTGGGAGTTGGGAATTGGGAGTT
>DATIEW010000599.1:0-3189 GCA_035455585.1 Vicinamibacterales bacterium
ACGAGCCGGCGTGATAGCCGGCCGGCCGGGGGGGTGTGGCAGGGCATCAATCCACGGACGGGAGTGGTGGCGTCGGCGATCTGGGTGAATCGGCTGCTGCTGCCGCAAGCCGTGGTGTTCATCACCGTCGATGGCGCGTCCCTCAGCGGCGACGCCTCGAGTCCGGAGGCTGATCCGCACCGCGACGACGGCGGAGAGGCGTAGCGATGGCCCGCGACGTCATCCCGCTGGGCCCGGTCCGGCGGCCGAATCCCCCGCGCGGGTCGGCCGACCGCGTTGCCGTCATCGGCGAGCTCGATACCCCCAATCGGCCGCGCTACATCTGCTCGCGAACAGGCAGGGAGAGGAGCTCCAGCAGTCGGTTGAAGAACCCTCGGCGCTGCCACCTCGCGTACTCGACCTTCCGCGAGTACGTCAGATCGTCGGCGAAGATCCTCTCCAGCCGGCCCGCGACCTCCTTGTCGTAAGGACCGCGTTGATCTCCTCGTTGAGGGCGAACGACCGCGTGTCCAGGTTGGTGCTGCCGATCGTCGCCCAGATGCCGTCGACGGTCATCGTCTTGGCATGGAGCAGCCCTGCCTGGTACTCGTAGATCTCGACGCCCGCCTCGAGTAGCGGGCCGAACTGCGAGCGACTGGCATGGCGCACGATGTTGTTGTCGATCGCTCCCGGCAAGAGGACGACCACCCGCACGCCCCGGCGGGGTGCCTCCGCGAGCACCCGGGTCATCCGACCGTCGGGGAGGAAGTAGGGATTGGTGATGTAGATCGACCGTCGCGCCGAGGACATGGCGAGCAGGAACATCGTGTACATCGAGAAGCCTCCCCCCTCGGGGGAGCTCCGGACGATCTGAGCAGAGACGGATCCGCGCCGGGGCAGCGGCGGGAAGTACGAGCCGCCGCCGAGGACGTTGCCGGTCGCCTCCAGCCAGTTCTCGACGAACGCGCCCTGGAGCCTCGAGACGATCGGACCTTCGATGCGGACGTCCGTCTCGCGCCAACGACCTTCCGTCCGGCCATCGCCCATCCATTTCGGGCCCACACCCGACCCGCCCGTGAATCCGAGCTGACCGTCGACAACGAGTATGCGGCGATGATTGCGCTTGTTGTCGCGGCCGAAGCCAAAGACGCCGAGCAAGGTCAAGGGACTCAACGGCCGGAACGTCGCGACCTCGCACCCCGCCTGTGTCATCGTCTCGCGATAGGCCAGTGGCATCGCGAGGGCCCCGAAGCCGTCCAGCAGAATGTGGCCACGCACTCCGGCCCGGCAGCGCTCCGCCAGCGCTTCGGCGATCTCCCGGCCGATCGGGCCCTCTTCGTAGAAGTACTGCGCGTAGCTGATCGTCACGCGTGCGGAGCGAATGGCTTCCAGCTGAGCCGGGAAGATCTGATCGCCGTTCAGCAGCAGGGTGGCACTGTTGCCGCCGTGCGCCGTTGACGTGTAGGCCTCGATGGTAGGAAGGAACGATGGGTCTTCCGCCGCCACCGTTGGAAGCTCGAGGTGAGACTGCACCCGAGCGCACGCGGCCGACACCAGGCCGAACAAGGTGACGCCGATGAGCCACACCGTGTTCCGTCTGCGCGTCATTCAAGCCTACTCTAACAGCCTGGAGGAAGGTCGGCCAGTCGACCAAGACGGGGTGGATCGCCCGTGTCGAGGTCAGCGCGCCGAGCCGGCGACAAACGCCCCGACGATCGCGCCGTACGCCAGGTGCGCGAGAATCGTGAGCGCCGGCGTCGCGCGGCCGTAGTTGAGCAGCATGAAGCCCGGCGCCTCCAGCAGCGGCGACGAGTCGGCGGCGGTGCTCGGCGTCCCCATCCGCGGATGCACGGCCGGCAGCAGGACGTTGACCAGTGTCGTGCCGGCGAAGAGCGCGTGGGTGAAGCCGAAGACCAGGCCGAGCGCCCATCCGGCGCGGCCGAGCACGACGAACGCCGCGTAGTAGACGAGCGCGAAGGCGAGCCCGGCCAGGAAGTGCAGCGCGTAGCCGACGACCCTCGCGCGCGTGCGGTCGTCGATGCATGCCGTCCCGAGCAGGAACGGGATGTCCATGCGGGTGACGCGGAGCTGGCTGCCGGCCGACAGCGCCGTCGTGAGCACGATGGTCCCCACGAAGCCGCCGGCCAGCGCGCCCCACACGCTCATCCCGTCTCTCCGTGCAGCGCGATCGCGGCACTGATGAGCGCCAGGTGAACCAGCCCCTGCGGGAAGTTGCCGAGGAACGCGCCGGTCTTCGGCTCCACCTCTTCGGCGTAGAGACCGACGTCATTGGCGAGCGCGACCAGGTCGCCCATCAAGCGCTCCGCGTCCGGCCCTCGGCCCAAGATCGCCAGCGCTTCCACGAGCCAGAACGAGCAGCACGCGAACGCGCCTTCGCCGCCCGCCAGCCCGTCGTCGCCGGTGTAGCGCTGGAGCAGCGGGCCCGCGGCCAGCTCGCGCCGAACGGCGTCGACGGTGGTGCGCAGCCGCGGCGACTCGGGCGGGTCGTAGCGCATGATGGCGAGCAGGAGCAGGCTCGCGTCCAGGTGCTCGGCGCCCGCGTACCACACGTAGCTGCGCTTGGCGTCGGACCAGCAGCGCTCGTCGACGAAGCGGCGGATCGCGGCCGCCTCGCTCACCCACCGGGCCGCGTGACCGGCGGGCACGTGGCCCGCCCGCGCCAGTCGCACCGCGCGATCGAGCGCGACCCAGCACATGGCCTTGGAGTGCGTGTGATGCCGCGGCTCGGACCGGACCTCCCAGATGCCGGAGTCCGGCTCACGCCAGTGGGTGCAGACGAAGTCGGCGATCCTCGCGATGTCGCGTCCGGCACCCCGGCCAACCGGATGCCCCATCTGCGCGTACTGATAGACCGCGTCCACGAGCTCGCCGTAGGTGTCGAGCTGCAGCTGGTCGACGGCGCCGTTGCCGACCCGGACCGGGCGAGAGTCACGGTAGCCGGCGAGCGGGAGCGTCCGCTCGGGCGCGTGGGTACCCCCGTCGAGGCGATAGAAGACGTTCAGGCGCGGCAGCGTCCGCTGCGTCGCGTGCATGAACCACCAGAAGAACGCCGTCGCCTCCGCCCGGCAGCCGAGCTGCAGCAGCGACTCGAGCGTGAACGAGGCGTCGCGGATCCAGGAGAAGCGATAGTCCCAGTTGCGCTCGCCGCCGATCGCCTCGGGACGCGCGGTGGTCGGCGCCGCCGCGATC
>DATIEW010000600.1:0-3652 GCA_035455585.1 Vicinamibacterales bacterium
CGCACCGGGCCGTCGGCTGCGTGAGGCGGTAGCGGCGGCACCCGCGCTCAGCCGCCCGCGGTCAGGTGCGCGTCGAGTGCCGCTTGCCTCCGAGTGGCGGCATCAGTGGCAGGGCGATGCTGGTCCACACCGCGACGGTGAAATAGAGCGTCAGCCGCAGCGCGTCCTCGCGCCACTTCAGACTAAGGCGCTCGACAGGTCAGTGATCCGCGGGAGTTCTTGATCCCCCTCAGCCGTGCCCGGCGGGCGACGGGACAGTTCAGTTGCGCTGCGGCGTGACGTCCGGGACCACGAGCTCGCGGTAGATTCCGCCCGCTTCCACGCTGCCGCTCGTGGAGCCCTCCTTCATCCGGCGCACGCAAGTCCGGCGATCTTCAGGCGGTTGACCGTCGCAGCGGACCAGTCGATTCTGTTCGAGCCGGGCTTGGCCGTCGTCGAGGCCCCCGCGCCTCGCTTCCTGGAGCGCAGCGCCGGCTTCCTTCAGGCAGGTGGCGCGGTCCTGGTTCGTCGCGCCACTGAGGCACGCAGCCCGGTCGCTTTCATAGACCGATTGAGCGTTGGTGAGCTTGCTGTTATCCGCGGCAACGGCCGCGGGTGCGCCGAGCACGGCGCCGCCTGCGACCAGCGCCAGGCTCAATGAACGTACCCGCATGAAAGCGCGAACGGAGCGCACGGTGTTCTCCTTTAAGGACGAGGGCCAGCGTACCGTGTGGGCGTCGGCGCGGTCTGTGCGGTAGCCGACCCATCGACTGGCGGGGGCGGCACGCGGCGAGCACTACTACTGCGCCGAGATCCAGGCCGCGCCGAATTCGTCCGGCTGCCGCTCGAGGCGGCCGGCGCGGATTCCGCCGCCGATCCGGATCGTCGCGCTACGCGGCGCAGGTCTGATCGGAGATCGGCCCAGCGAATCGCATGCCGGCCCGGGCTTCGTACCGCCATTCGCCCTCGATCGAGGTCTCGGGCGTCAGGACGCGCACATTGCTCGGACGCTCGCCCTGGGCGAGCAGATGGGCGAACTGCATTGCGTCGGGGCGCGCGCGGAAGAGCGCGGATTCCTTCGCGCCGACATGAGTGACCTGCCAGCCGCGGCGCCCGACGGGGGCGACGATGAAGACGGCCGGAGCCGGGACGGGGGAGGTCAGGGGCGGACCTCCTGCCCGGATGGGGTTTTCCAGGCCGCCCGAACGAAGCCGCGGGCGTCCTCGATGCGGACCTCGCCGGGGGCCATCGCGATCGCCATCGCCCGGGCATGTTCGATCGCCCCGCGCCGATCGTCGAAGCACATCGGCTCGTCCTGGCCTTCGCGAATGACTTCCCAGCCCCACAGGGCGCCTGGGTAGACGATGAAGACGTTCTCTTGCATGGCGGTCACCCCGTGGTTTCGCAGGTGACATCTAAGCCCGTGCGCCCGCCCGGTGTAAATCGTTCCGGCGGTTTAAGCCGAACGTGCTATCGAATTCCGGCGCCGCTGTCCGATCGCGCGGGTACCTGTCGCCGACCCTTGGTTCGTGGCGTATTGCCTGTGCGGCGCCGCCCGCTACGCCATACGTCCATCCGCTGGCGTCGACGCGACGTAAAGAGCGGATACACCGAACCCAAAGGAGGTCGTGATGAACCGCACGAATCGCAGCATGTTGGTCGCCGTTGCCGTCGCGGTGGGGCTCCTGGCCGCGGGCCGGAGCGAGGCATCGCCGAACGCGCGCAGCATCCACGTGAACGGACAGCGCATGGGGCCGGCGGAAATCGCCGCGCTCGACAACCTGAACTGCGGCGAAACGGTTCCCAGTGGCCGCTATTGGGTGAACTGGGTCACACGCGCCTGGGGCTACGAGGGCGGACCCCGGCGGGGCTGGCTTCCCAACTGCCAGCGCCAGGCGACGGCGCGGGCCCCGCAGCGATTCGTGGAGGATCGTGTATTCGAGCGCTACGGCGTAGACATGATCCACATGCCGACGTACCGCTAACCCGGTTCTGCCGCCGCTCGTCCGATGTAACCATCTTTGACTGTCGGACCTCGCGCGACGTACTACCGTACCGGTCAGATGCGTCGCTCGACGGATCCCGACCAGGCATGACGAAGATGGCGACAACGGGCAAGGTGATCGTCAAACCGGGGGCCTCCCACGGCTGGACCATGGTCACGCAGCGCTCCCGGTGGGAGATGCGCTTTCACACCAGGCAGCGGGCAATCCAGTTCGCCCGTGCCTACGCGAAGCTCAATCCGCCCGTCGTCCTTCAGGTGCTCGGCGAAACGGGCGAGGTCGAGGCGGAGGAACTGTTCGAAGATGCCCTCGCTGGCGCAGGGCAGCCGGCGTTGCCCTGGAAACCCAGGATTGTGAAGCCCGCGTAAGGACACAGGACGGCCTGCCTTCGGGCCGTCCCCAGCCTCGTCGTCGCGATCCCGTTCAGCGATCGGGATCTTCCCGCAGTACCCGCCCCTCCGGGCCCTATTGCAGCTTGATCCCCGCTCCCTTGATCACCGTCTCCCAGCGCGCGCGATCTTCCGCGATCAGCGTCGCGAACTGATCCGGCGTGTTGCCGACGAGGCGCGCGCCCGACTGCGCGAAACGGGTCTGCATCTCCGGGTCCTTCAGCACGTTGGCGACTTCGACGGCGACGAGATCGACGACCGGCCGCGGCGTCTTCGCGGGCGCGACGAGCCCGAACCACGACGACGCCTCGAAGCCCGGCACGCCGGCCTCCGAGATCGTCGGAACGTCCGGCAGCTGGGGCATCCGCTCCTTCGCCGCCACCCCGAGCGCCCGCAGGCCGCCGGCCTTGATCTGCGCCATGACGGTCGGCGGGTTGTCGAACATGGATTGGGTCTGCCCGGCGAGCGCGGCCTGCACCGCTTCAGCGGCGCTCTTGTACGGCACGTGCTGCAGCTTGAGGCCGGTCGCGTACATGAAGAGCTCCATGCCGAGATGCCCGGTCGTACCGTTTCCCGGCGAGCCGAAGAAGAGGCCGCCCGGCGTCTGCTTCGCGAGCTGGATGAACTCCTTGACGTCGCGGGCAGGCAGGTCCTTGCGCACCACGAGCAGCATCGGCATGTCCGCGACCACGGTGACCGGCGCGAAGGCAGCCGCCGGGTCGAACGGCATCTGGGCGTAGAGGAACTGGTTGATCGTGAGGATGCCGGCCGAGGACATGAGCAGCGTGTAGCCGTCGGCTTCCGCGCGTGCGACCGCGTCCGCGCCGACGTTCCCGCCCGCGCCCGGGCGGTTCTCCACGATGACCGGCTGGCCGAGCGACTTCGTCAGCCGGTCGCCCACGGCGCGGGAGAGGACGTCCACCAGGCCGCCGGGGGCGAACGGCGCGACGATCTTCACCGGCTTGGACGGGTAGGTCTGGGCGGAGAGGGGTGGGGAAGCGAGCGCGAGGGCGAGCAGCGTGCCGGATGCGAGGGTCAGAATCGTTTTCATTTTCGTCGCTCCTCCTTGTTCATCGATCCGCATGCGCGGGATCTCGTCGTCCTCAGCTTCCGGCAGCCGTGTCCTCCGGCGGCACTTTCCCGCCGTTGCGCCGAGTGGGACAATGCCACAATGAACGATCCTCGCGGCAACCCCTCCCGCCGGCGCCTGCAAGCCCTTCTCCAGATACCGGAAAAGGAGCGGACGGAAGCCCAGTGGGACGAGATCAACGAGCTCGAGAT
>DATIEW010000601.1:0-5854 GCA_035455585.1 Vicinamibacterales bacterium
ACCTGGACGAGCGGATCCGGCCACTCCTTCCGGCCTACATGACTCACGGGCATGCCGGGATGGACATGGGCCGAATGGCCGAACTGATGCCCTATCCCCGAAACACCATCGCCATGAAGGGTGCGCCCGGACCCTTCGGCGACTACATCTCGATGGGGGGGCTCTTCACGATCATCAAGGTTCGCGATCAGCTGACCAGCTACGACAGCGACCCGGGGTGGTACCGGCATCCCGCGGGAACGGTCGCGGTCAAGGCCAGCGATTCCGAGCTGCTGCGGGACGGGATCGTCGTCGACGCTTCCCGGCCGCACAAGCACCATTGAGAGGTTCATGAGAGACGATCACCCGCATCGACCGGGCGCGCCGACAACTAAGTGCGTCAGCGCGGACCTGGAAGCTGCCCGAAGTGTGGGATGGCCTTGGAACCGGTAGCGCCGGCACCGGTACGACAGCGTACCCGGTGGACCTGCCCCATGCACCCGCAGATCGTCCGCGACGAGCCGGGATCCTGTCCGATCTGCGGCATGGCGCTCGAGCCGATGACGGTCACTGCTGACGAGGCAGTCGATCCCGAGCTCGTCGACATGACACGTCGGTTCTGGATCGGCCTCGTGCTGACGCTTCCCCTGCTGGCGTTCGTGATGGGCGACATGGTGCCCGGTGAGCCGCTGCGGCATGTCATCCCCGGCCGCACGCTCGCCTGGCTCCAGCTCATCCTCGCGACGCCGGTGGTGCTGTGGGCGGGCTGGCCGTTCTTCGTGCGCGGCTGGGCCTCGATCGTCAATCGAAGCCTCAACATGTTCACGCTGATCGCCATCGGCACCGGCATGGCGTACCTGTACAGCGTCGTCGGCGCGATCGCCCCCGAGCTGTTCCCCGACTCCTTCCGAACTCATGGCGGCGAGGTGGGGCTGTACTTCGAGGCAGCAGCGGTCATCACGGTCCTCGTCCTGCTCGGCCAGGTGCTCGAGCTGCGAGCTCGAAGCCAGACCAGCAGCGCGATCAGGGCGCTCCTCAACCTCGCCCCGCCGTCGGCCCGGCGCGTCCGTGCCGATGGGACCGAGGAAGACGTGCCCCTCGAAGTCGTGCAGATCGGCGACCGGCTCCGCGTCCGCCCGGGCGAGCGTATCCCGGTCGACGGAACAGTGCTGGAGGGCTCCAGCGCGATCGACGAGTCGATGATCACAGGCGAACCCATCCCCGTCGAGAAGACGACGGGGAGCCGCGTGACGGGGGGTACTGTGAACGGTCGCGGCGGCTTCGTCATGCGCGCCGAGCGCGTCGGCAGCGAGACGTTGCTTGCCCGGATCGTACAGATGGTCAGCGAAGCGCGGCGCACCCGGGCCCCGATCCAGCGGCTGGCCGACCACGTTGCCGCGTGGTTCGTGCCGGCCGTCGTGGTCGTCGCCGTGTTGTCCCTGATCGGCTGGAGTCTCTGGGGCCCGGAGCCCCGCTTCGCGTACGGGGTGGTGAACGCCGTCGCCGTGCTGATCATCGCCTGCCCGTGTGCACTCGGGCTAGCGACGCCGATGTCGATCATGGTGGGGACGGGTCGCGGCGCCATGGCCGGTGTCCTGATCAAGAACGCCGAGGCGCTCGAGCACATGGAGAAGGTCGACACGCTGGTCGTCGACAAGACCGGGACGCTCACGGAGGGCAAGCCCCGGCTCACCGCCGTGAAGGCCGCCCCGGGTCACGACGAGACGTCCGTCCTTCGCCTGGCGGCCAGCCTGGAGCGCGGCAGCGAGCACCCGCTGGCGGCGGCGATCCTGGCGGGCGCTTCGGACGGCAAGGTCACGGTGCCGGCGCCGGAAGAATTCCGCTCCGAGACCGGCAAGGGCATCGTCGGACAGGTGGAAGGCCACCCCGTCGCCCTCGGAAATGTCCGCCTCATGCAAGATCTCGGCGTGTCGGTCGACGCGCTGCGGGCCCAGGCCGATGCCGCGCGGGCAGACGGGCAAACGGTCATGTTCGTCGCGGTCGATCGCCAGGCGGCCGGCCTCGTCGCCGTCGCCGACCCGATCAAGCCGTCGACGCCGGAGGCGCTCACGGCATTGCGCCAGGCCGGTCTGCGCATTGTCATGCTGACCGGCGACAATCGCCGGACCGCCGAGGCCGTTGCGCGGAAGCTGCCGATCGATCAGGTGGAGGCCGAGGTCCTCCCCGAGGACAAGAGCGCGATCGTGAAGACGATGCAGAGCCAGGGCAAGGCGGTCGCCATGGCCGGTGATGGCGTCAACGACGCCCCGGCGCTCGCGCAGGCCGACGTCGGCATCGCCATGGGCACGGGGACCGACGTGGCGATCGAGAGCGCCGGCATCACCCTGGTGAAGGGCGATCTCCGCGGCATCGTGCGCGCCCGCCGGCTCAGTGGGGCGACGATGCGCAACATCCGTGAGAACCTGTTCTTCGCGTTCATCTACAACGCCCTCGGCGTGCCGATCGCGGCCGGCGTGCTCTATCCGATGGCCGGTATCCTGCTGAGCCCGATCATCGCGAGCGCCGCGATGACGCTCAGCTCGGTGTCGGTCATCGCGAACGCGCTGCGCCTGCGGCGCGTGAACCTCTAATTGTTCAGAAAGGAGCAACGAATGCGACACGCGACATCGCTCGCGCTCACGGTCGCGGCCCTCTCCATCCTCGTCGGGGCCGTCGCATGGGCCCAGCAACCCGCGCACCAGCACGACGCCGACAAACCCACGCCGGGCGCCTCCTCAACGCCGTCCGCGTCCGGCCACGACATGCATGCGCACATGGCGCAACACATGGAGATGTGCCGTCAGATGATGGGACAGGGCGGCATGATGGGCGGCGGAATGATGGGCATGCCGACCATGATGATGGGCGGAGACCCCAAGCAGCAGGCGGAGATGATGGCCATGCGCGGCGAGATGATGAAGGCGATGGGAGAGATCATGCTGAAATACGCGCAGCGTGCCCAGGCGGCGAAATAGCACCTGCGCCGGCTCATCACGCGCCCGATGAACCAAGTTGCGCCGGTCCTCGCCTTCGGCGCGGCTGTTCTCTTCGGCCTCAGCGCGCCCGCGGCGAAGCTCCTGGTGGGCGCGGTCGATCCCTGGCTCCTGGCCGGACTGCTCTACCTCGGCTCCGGCCTCGGACTCGTGCTGGTGCGGCTCGGACAGCGCGCGCTCGGCGCGGGCCGCACCGAGGCGCGCGTGACCGCCGGCGACGTCCCGTGGCTGTTCGGCGCGATCGTCGCGGGTGGCATGGTCGGGCCAGTCCTGTTGATGTTCGCGCTCGCCCGCGGCCCGGCCTCCGAGGCAGCCCTGCTGCTGAACCTGGAAGGCGTGCTGACGGCAGTGGTCGCGTGGGTGGTTTTCCGGGAACACTTCCACGCGCGGATCGTCGTCGCCATGGGAGCGATCACCGCGGGCTCGGTGACCCTGGCATGGAGCGGGGCCGCCGACACCGTCCTCCCATGGCCCGCCGTCCTCGTGGTGGCGGCGTGCCTGGCGTGGGCCATCGACAATAACCTCACGCGTGTCGTGTCCTCAGCCGACCCGGTCCACACCGCCGCCCTCAAGGGCCTCGTGGCCGGTACGGTGAATGTGGCGATCGCCCTGGGACGCGGCGTCGCGTGGCCGCCGTGGGACGTGGCGCTTGGCGCCGCGGTCGTCGGCCTGCTCGGCTACGGGACGAGCCTCGTCCTCTTCGTGCACGCTCTGCGGCACCTCGGCGCCGGTCGCACGGCAGCGTATTTCTCGACGGCGCCCTTCATCGGGGCGGTCGTCGCGGTCGTCGCGCTGGACGAGCCGCTCGGCCGCCAGCTTGCCCTCGGCGCGGGACTCATGGCGTTCGGCGTGTGGCTTCATCTCACCGAGGATCACGAGCACGAGCACGGGCACGAGGCGCTCGAGCACGAGCACGGGCATCGGCACGACATGCATCACCAGCACGACCATTCGCCGGGCACGCCCACGGCTGAGCCGCACACGCACTGGCATACCCACGCGCCGTTGCGCCACCGGCACCCCCACTACCCCGACCTGCACCACCGCCACCGCCACTGACCCCCGGAAGCCCGCAGTCGCCACGCCGCGGCGTGCCCTCGACACCGGAGGAAGCCCGCGGGCACATTCCATTGGCGTTGAGCGCTCGCTGCGCCACGACCGGATCGGCAGGTATCATGGCGGCATGAAGGATTGCTGCGAGATCGTCCCCGGCGTCCACGGTCGCCAGCGTCGCGTGCTGCAGATCGTGCTCGCGATCAACGGCGTGATGTTCGTCGTCGAGCTCGTCGCCGGACTCGTCGCCGGCTCGACTGCCCTCCTCGCCGACTCGGTCGACATGCTCGGCGACACGGTCGTCTACAGTTTCAGCCTCTACGTCGTCGGCCGGGGACCTCGGTGGGAGGCGCGCGGGGCGCTGCTCAAGGGTGGGGTCATGGCGCTCTTCGGTGTCGCCATTCTGCTGGAGGCCGCCGTCAAGCTGGCCGGCGGCGGCGTGCCCGCGGCGGAGGTGATCGGCAGCATCGGCATCCTGGCCCTCGCGGCCAACTCCGCCGTCCTCATCTTCCTCTCGCGGCATCGCGCGGACGATCTCAACATGCGCTCGGTGTGGCTCTGCTCGCGGAACGACGTGATCGCCAATGTCGCGGTGCTGGCCGCCGCGGCAGGGGTGGGCCTCACCGGAGCCGGCTGGCCCGACATCGCGGTCGGGGTCGCCATCGCCCTGCTCTTCGGCTCGTCGGCGGTGAGCGTCCTCCGCGCCGGCGCCCGTCGCCTGCGCGAAGGCGCGCCGGCGTAGATCGCCGCGACCCTCGACCGAACGGCGGGATGGAAAGGCCCGCACCCGACGGCACGTTGTCTGCAGCTCTGAAAGCCGACTAACGCCGCACCGGTGACGCCGACGGTGAACCAGCGGTCACGCCACATGTGGTCCTCCGGCATCCTTCTCCGCGGCGAACGCCCCGTACTCGAAGCTCAGACGGTATGTCCGATCGCAACACGACACCCTGTCGCCGGCCTTGGCGTCCTCCGGGAGCGTGATGACGTCGTCGCAGTCCGGGCAGCTCACCCGGTGGGCCAGGCTCGCCAGCCACCGATCTCCGTCCCGGCGAAGCCGCAGGGCATGGCCGGCGCAGTTGGGGCACTCCACGACGTCGCCTGCCCTGACACCATCCGGCAGGTCGACGAGCGCCCCACAGTCCGGGCACCGGACTGCCGGCAGCGTCACAGCCCGAGCAGCCGCTGCAAGCGGCCCCGGTCGAAGCCGACGACGATCACGTCGCCGACGGTGATCACGGGAGCGCCCAGGCGGCCAGTCCTGGCGAGCAATTCCTGTCGGGCCTCTACGTCTTCCGCGACGTTCTTCGCCGTGAACGCCACCCCCCGAGACGAAAGAAACTCTTTCGCCGCGTGACAGGACTGTCACATCGTCGAGTAGTACACCGTCACCGATGGTGTGTCCATGACTCTGGTCCCCCTTCGCTACCAGTCGGGCAGGAGCCCGCCGAAGATATGGCTGCCGAGCTTGAACGCTTCCGTGATCCTCATTCCTGCCCCCGGGATCCCCGGGTTCGTGTCGTGCCATGCCGTCAGATGCTCTTCCGACCGGAAGAAGTTGAGGGTCGTTCAGAGCGAGTCGCAGGCTCTCCGCTCGTCCTCCGCTCGCTTGCCGACCCACACCATGATCCCCGCCGCCCCCGGCCCAGGCCCGGAGGGGTCTACCGAAAACGCCAGGGGGACCGCGCAGTGGTGACACTGCGATCGGATCTGCACGGGCTGGCCGAGCATGGGCGCCAGTCCCAGAGCATCGATGGCACAGCATGCGTAGCGCTCCCCGGGTCCCCGACCGAGATCGACCACGAAGAGTGTCGGGGCCGCGGAGAACG
>DATIEW010000602.1:0-2905 GCA_035455585.1 Vicinamibacterales bacterium
GGCGCACATCCAGCACGTGACCGATGGCTATTTCGAAGCGTTGCGCATCCCCGTGGTCGCCGGACGCACCTTCACGCGAAGCGACCACGTTCGAGCACCGCAGGTCGCGATCGTGAACGAAACGTTCGTCAAGCGGTTCGCGGGAGGACGCGCCGCAATCGGCCTTCGGCTCCAGCTCGGCATCCTCGGTCCGGGGGGCGCGGGAGAGCCCTGGGAGGTGGTCGGCGTGATTCGCGACGTCAAGACGGGCAGCCTCGGCGACGCGGATCTGGCGACGCCGGAGATCTACGTGCCCTGCGCGCAGAGCGCGATGCCCTCGATGTTCGTCGCCGTCCGCACCGCGCCGGGGAGCGAGCCGCGAATCGTACCGGAACTGCGCGCGGCCGTACGGGCGATCGACGCGGAACTCCCAATCGGCACCGTGACGCCGATGGATCAACGCGTGGGCGGTTCCGTGCGGCGCGAACGGTTCCGGACCACGATGATCTGCGCATTCGCGGTGCTGGCGCTCCTGCTGTCGTCCATCGGCGTGTACGCCATCCGCTCCCAGGCCGTTGCCGCCCGCATTCGCGAGATGGGCATCCGGCTTGCGCTGGGAGCGTCGCGCCGCCAGCTGCTGCGGATGGTGCTGAGCCAGGGACTGAGGCAGGTTATGACTGGCCTGACAGCAGGTCTCGTGGCGGCGGTGTGGTTCGTGAGGTTCGTCGAACCGTGGCTGTTTGCGACGCGCGCGACCGACGTCAGTATCATGGCCGGCGCCGCACTCCTGTTCGGCGCGGCTGCGCTCGTGGCGAGCTGGGTTCCCGCGCGCCGCGCATCCGCTGTCGATCCCGTGACGCTGCTGCGGCACGACTGATCGTCGGGATCAGGAGGGTCGAGAGAGATCAAGAGGGGGAGGACAGGAGATCAGGAAAACAGAGAAACAGAAGATTAGGAGATCAGGAGATCGGAAGATCATAAAATCACAAGATCATAAAATCAGGAGACCGCTAGAGCGGGCGACTCCATCCCCATGCACCGATACCTGCAGGCCGCGCTGGATGAGGTGGACGCCGCGGCAGGCGCGCTCGACACGTCCGCGATCGCGCGTCCGGTCGAGGGTCGATGGTCGATCGCCGAGATTCTCGAGCACCTCACGCTGGCGTTCACGCTCAACAGCGCGGCCCTGGAAAAGGCGATTGCGACGGGAGAGCGGAGAGCCCGTCCACCGGGACTGTTGCAGTGGCTCGGGCGTATGGTGGTCGTGGAGGCCGGCTACTTCCCGCGTGCGAGGGCCCCGGAAAAAACCATGCCTGCCGGCAGCATTCCCGCCGCCCGGAGCCTCGAGGCGATACGGGATGCGTTGACCGACCTCGACGTGACGCTGTGCCGCGCCGAGCAGGAGTTCGGCGAGCACGTTCGCGTCGCCAACCACCCCTACTTCGCGGGCATGACCGTCGCCCAGTGGCGCAAGTTCCACTGGCGCCATACCCAGCATCACATGCGTCAGGTACGCGAGCGCGCCGCCAGACGAGAACCGATCGCCCGCTGACACCGGTCCCGTCCTTCACCAGGAGGATGGTGCGGTGTGGCTACTCATGGACAGCGTGTGCGTCACACGCGCTGTGCGCGCGACCGGACGGGCTGCGCAGTCGATCTTCCGATCAGTGTTGTCCCGAAGTCATGTCGACGGCCTCGGCCCAGTCGCAGAGCATCCGGCGGTCGTGCTCATCGAGTGCGGCATCCGGGTGCATCCAGACGTAGCGGGGAAGCGGCATCCGGCCTGTTTGCACTGCATCGCACACCGAACCGAGCCAGACGCGGGCCCGGGATGGCGAGTACCGGGTCCACGTGGACAGATTGAACATCCGGCGCGCACGGTCGACGTCGTACCAGATGACCCACGACAGCGGCGCCATGGTGCTGTAGGCCGGCCAGCGCGTCTCGTTGGAGTGACAGTCCTTGCAGGATCGGGCCAGCAGCTCGGCTACGTCGCGGCTGACGAGAGGACTCTGCTCGACCGCCTCTGCCCGGTCGACCGGCGGATTGGACATGTCGCACCGACCGAACTGCGCGGCTGCCAGCAGCGCGCAGGCCGCAACTACCGATCGCCGCCAGGTCAGGATTCTCTTACGTTCCGTCATGCCTCACGCCCCCGTGTCGTGGATCGGACGACGAGGCGCTCGGGCGCGATCGGGCGGCGGCCTCATTCCCGCATCATTTGCGCCTCATTCAGGCATGGGACCGGCCGTCCAGGGCGCACGTGCGGTATGCTCGGCTTCGAACATGGGCGCGAACGATCCACGCCGCGGGAACTGTCTCCCGTCCTCGGCATGACCGGCGCTGGTGGCCCGACGCTGGTGCGTTTCGGGGACTACGAGTTCGATGTTCGACTGCGAGAAGTGCGGCGGGGGCGGCAGCGGCTGAGCCTCGCGGGCCAGCCCGTCCAGGCACTCGGGCTGCTGCTCGAGCGGCCAGGCGAGGTCGTCTCGACCGATGAGCTGCGGCGCGCCTTGTGGCCCGAGGAGGTGCACGTCGATTTCGAGCACGGCCTTCACGCAGCCGTACGGCGATTGCGGGCGGCGCTCGGCGACACTGCCGACAGCCCGAGGTTCATCGAGACGCTGCCCCGCCGCGGGTACCGCTACATCGGGCCCGCGCCGGAGTGGCGGCACGCGCCAGCGCCGGTCCAGCGGGCAGCCGCGCTCCGAGGTGGGCGCCGCACCCGGCTCTTGCCCATCGCGGCGACGGTTGTGGCGCTCCTCGTGGCCGGGATCGCCGGCGTCGTCTGGCGGGTGTCGTTCGAGAGTGCGGCGAGCCCTCCTGTCCGTCCTGTCATCGCCGTGCTTACGTTCAGCAATCTCGCCGGCGACCCGGCTCACTCCGGCTTCTGCTACAGCCTGACCGACGGGATCATCCACAGGCT
>DATIEW010000603.1:0-9008 GCA_035455585.1 Vicinamibacterales bacterium
TCATCACGCCTCCCCGGCATGCCCGTGCCTCCCTGTTTTCGACGGAAACCGAGCGGACGGGGTTGGCTGCCAAGGCGCATATTCGGCATCAGCGGTGCTCCCTGGCGGCGCGCACGTTCGCCACGATGCGCTCCGCGTTGGCGCGCAGCACGCCATAGCTGCCCGAGGCGATCGCGTTCGCGTCGAGGAGCGCGGTGCCGACCCCCACGGCAACCGCTCCCGCGCGAATCCAGTCGCCCGCGTTGTCCAGCGTGACGCCACCGGTGGGCATCAGTTTGACGTCGGGGAGCGGCCCGCGCACGTCCTTCAGGAATCCGGGTCCCAGCGCGGTCGCCGGGAAGACCTTCACCACGTCGGCGCCTGCTTCCCAGGCGTCGAGGATCTCGGTCGGCGAAAAACAGCCCGGCACGACCGGGACGTCCCGCTCGTGGCAGGCTGCGATCACCTCGCGCCGGAAGACCGGACTGACGACGAATCGCGCGCCGGCGTCGATCACCCGGCGGGCAGTCTCGGTGTTGACGACGGTTCCGGCGCCGAGCAGAAACCCTTCTGGCATCTCCGGAGCGAGGCCCGCGATCAGTTCGGGCGCGCCAGGCACCGTCATCGTGACCTCGAGAACGCGGACGCCCCCTTCGGCGATCGCGTCGACCACCGCGCGGAGCCGGTTCGGCTCCTTGATCCTGATCACGGCCACGACACCGGCCCGCTCGATCGCGGCCGTCACCTGCTCCCGTCGTCCCGTCATCGTGCCATCCAACCTCCGTCGACGACGAGCACGTGGCCGTGTACGTAGTCGGCCGCCGGAGATGCGAGGAACACGACCGCTCCCGCCAGATCCGCCGGTTCGCCCCATCGACCCGCCGGGATGCGCGCGGTGATCTCTCTGTAGCGGACGGGATCGTCGACGAGCGGCTGCGTGTTGTCGGTGCGCATGTAGCCGGGAGCAATGGCGTTCACGTTGACGCCGCGTCCCGCCCATTCGTTGGCGAGCGCCTTTGTGAGCTGCGCCACGCCGCCCTTCGCCGCGGCGTAGGCGGCCACGCGAACGCCGCCCTGGAAGGAGAGGAGCGAGCCGACGTTGATGATGCGGCCCGAGCCGCGTGCGAGCATGTCGCGGCCGAACGCCCGGCACAGACGGAACACGCTCGCGAGGTTGACCTCGAGTACCGTGTCCCAGTCTTCGTCCGGGGAATCGACGGTCGCCCCCCGGCGGATGATTCCGGCGTTGTTCACGAGGATATGGATCGGGCCGAGCGCCTCGGTTGCGAGTGCGGGGAGACGCTCGGCGGCGTCGCGCTCCCGCAGGTCCGCGGCCACGGCCGCCGTGCGCACGCCGCATTCGGCCGCAAGCGCCGCAGCCGCCGGCCGCGGCTCCTCGCGGCTGGCGTGGAGCACGACGTCGGCGCCGGCCTCCGCCAGCGCGCGAGCCATGGCCGCACCCAGTCCGCGCGAGGCGCCGGTCACGAGCGCCGTCCGACCGCTGAGTCGGAACGCGTCGCGAATCGTCATGCTAACGTGGGGCTCCGCCCCACACCCGGCTCGGTCGCTTGCGGGGACCCCTACGCCCCGCGCCGCTCCGTCCCACCCCACGATGCACAAAACGCATCGTGGGGACCCCGGCTCGCAGGCGCGCCGTGCGCGCCTCAGCCGTGCTTGCACGCAGAATCTGACACATTCGTACACATCCTGACCGTGCAAGCACGGCTAGTGTGAAGCCTCGTGAATCCAGCGGTGGGCGGGATCTTCGTGCAGCGCGAGCTTCCGCTGCTCGCCGGCCAGGCCCCAGAGGTAGTACAGGCGGTAGCCCGGGGGAGAGGACACCGGGTGATAGCCGTAGGGCAGGAGCACCGCGTCGCCGTCGCGCACCGAGTGCGTCACACATTCGCCGTCAGCAGTGTAGAGCATCTGCTGGCCGAAGCCCTGCGGCGGATCGATCCGGTAGTAGTACACCTCCTCGAGTGTGGGCTCGCCGTCGCGCCCGTCGTGCTTGTGGGGAGGGAAGCTGCTCCAGTGCCCTGGAGGGTTGAACGTTTCGCCGACCATGAGACGCCGCACGTGGGGATCGTCGACGAAGATATCGTGCACGTCGCGTGAGTAGCTGCCGCGTCCCCGCGCATGGACACGTACGCTGTCCGGCGGCGTCAGGACAGGATCGCCGCCTGCGGGCGCCGGCGTGGAGAAGAGCACCGCCTCGAGCGCCGTCGCCGCCGCGACCGTCAGCTCGACGCCGGGCGGCACGTACAACGCAGTCGCCCGATCGGCGAAGACTCCGGCGCGCTGAACGCTCCACGTCCGTCCTGCTGCCGCAAACGTCCCGGATCCCTGCTGGAGGACGATCACGGCCTCGTCGCCGGGTACGTTGAAGGAGATCCCTTCGCCCGCCTCGAGCGTGAGCCGCCTCGTCGTCAACTCGCGCGCGCCGCCGCTGCCCCGGGCCTGGAGCACCTGAAGCCCGTTGCGTCGCGGCACTCGAAACAGTGTGTTACTCAGCACTCCGTTGTCTCCGTGTCTCTCCGTCCGAACCGCGAACCGCGAACCGCGAACCGCGAACTGCGAACCGCGAACTGCGAACCGAGAACCGCGAACCGCGACCCTCGAACCGCGTCAGAGCCGCGGCACCGACAGCCCCCCGTCCACATGAATGACCGTCCCGGTGGCATACGGAACGTCTCCCCGGAGCAGGGCCGCGACAGCGCGGCCGACGTCATCGGGATACCCCCAGCGCCCCTCCGGAACGAGGCCATCCGTGATCCGGCGATCGTAGACGTGGCGAAGCGCCGCCGTCATGTCCGTGTCAATCGTGCCGGGGCGCACTTCGTAGACCGGGATGCCGCACGGAGCAAGCCGGACCGCGAAGAGCCGCGCTGCCATGCTCAGGCCCGCCTTGCTGACGCAGTACTCGCCGCGGTTGGGCGACACCATTTCGGCGGATACCGACGTGATGAACACGATCGCGCCTTTCGCGGCCGTGCCGCGCGCGATCATCTGCCGCGCGATGGCCTGGGTGAGGAAATACGGTCCCTGGAGGTTCGTGCGCATGAGCTCCTCGAAGCTCTCTTCCGTGGCTTCGAGGAGATCTGCGCGGACGCGCGGCGCGCGTCCCGCGTTGTTGACAAGCGCATAGAGGTTGTCGAATCGGGAGCAGACCTCGGCAGCCAGGCGCACCCGATCTTCGCGGATGCCGAGATCCGCCTGGAAGTACTCGACGGTGGCCGCGCCGGCGGCCTGCAGATCCGGGATGACGCCGCGGATCGCGTCCGCCGGCCGCACCCCGCACAGCGCGAGATCCCAGCCTTCGCGCGCCAGCGCACGGGCGATGCCGAGCCCGATGCCCCGCGTGCCGCCCGTGACGAGCGCGGCGCGGCTGCTTCGTTCAACAGCCACCGCGAGCCTCCTGGCCGAAGAACGTCAACGAGCCGCCGCGCGCGAGACGCCGGACGTAGAGCGCCGCCTCGAGGATGTGATAGTCACCCCACTGGCTCGACTCGCCGCGAGGGATGCTCGAGTCTGGAGGCACGTAGTCCCAGCCTTTGGGCCGGTGATACACGGAGTGGAGCAGCAGTCCCTCGTGAGAGCGATCCATGCTGAGATACGGCCCGGCATCGCTCAGCAGCGTGTCCAGCACCTTCAGGCCGGCCTGCTCGTAGCGCGAGCCGTCCTGCCCGCACGCGCTCAGCACCCGCCCGAACCGCACGAGTCCCTGTGCCGCGATCGCGGCGGCCGAGCTGTCGACGGGCTCGTGGGGATTGAACGGATCCGCCGGCCGGCTCTTCCAGTCCCTCAGAAAGTGGAGACCCGGCGCGCCCGTGTCCCAGTACGGCACGCCGTCGGACGCTGCGGCCTCATCGATGTAGAAATCGCACGTGGCCCGCGCGGCTTCGAGCATCGAGCTCCTCGTCGCCTCATACTCGCCTGCGGGTTGGAGCTCCGAGGCCTGACGCGTGGCCAGGAACTCGAGCTGCTCGGCGAACCCGAGCATGGCCCACGCGAGGCCGCGAGTCCACGTGCTGAAAGGGGAGTAGCCCTGCTGCGTGGCCGGGCCGCGGTACGTGCCGTTGGCGGCGTTGAAGACGCTCTCGTGCGCGACGCGGCCGCGGCGGTCGTACGCGTCGCGCCCCTCGCCGTAGTAGACCGAGTAACGGGCCGTCGTGCGCGCGTGATGCACCAGCCGCTCGAGCAGGCTTACCGGCGCATCCTGCTCCTCCAGCAGCCTGTGGCCGAGCAGGTGCGCGAGGGCCAGCGAGCGCAGCGATCGGATCGTGTCGATGAACAGCGAGTGGGCACCGTTGAACGAATGGATGAAGCCGCCGTCGGGTAGTCGCGTCCACCGCCGGGCCTGCACGGCGCCGCTCACCGCGAGCGCCTGCTCGTAGAACCGCGCTTCCCACCGGCCCGCGTCGATCCGGCCCTCGCGGGCGAGGCGCCACAGCGTGCCGTAGGTGCTGACGTTGTTGAAGCCGTGGTCGTGCACGCCCATGTGCGTCAGGTGCGGCCCCATGCGTTCGACGATCTGCGCTCGGCCCAGCTCGAGGAACCCGGGATCGTCCGTCGCGTCGAACTGGAGGAGCGCGGAGCCGAACTGGAAGCCCTGGGTCCACTCCGTCCAGCCCCGTGACTGGTAGCGGCCGCCGGCCGTGAACACCGGCGCGCCGTCCTCCGGCCGCCAGCGCGATGCGAGCATCCTGATCTTCGTCGCCGACAGCTCGAACAGGCGATCGATCCCCCGCAGCAGGTCGGTGGGGGAACGCGCCGTGTCGTTCGGGTTCATGGTGGGCACTATCTCACCGTTACCACGGGCGGTTCGGCGTAGTCGCGCCAAAGCCGATCGAGCTCTGCGGGTTCGATGGCTCCATCGAACGCCACGAACCTGTAACGTGCCACGTGAGTTGCCGCGGGCGCGATCTCCCAGGCACCCTGGCGCGACGGGGCGTAGCAGAGATAGGGATCCGTCGGGTGAATCCGCATCGGCTGCGGCGCGCGAAAATTCGCCGGATGTCCCAGGATGGCAATCCCCGCGCGCGCGCCGTTCACCTCGCCCGCGATGTACGCCCACCGGCTGGCCGTCGCGTCGCCCGTCTTGCGGTCCTTGCCCTCTGACGTCAGGAACGACGCGTTGTCCAGCGGCACGAATTCAGCCGCTCCTCTGACGCCGATGCCGCCATAGTGATACTCAGGAAGCGCGAGCGGTGACGCCGAGACGTTCGTCTGCAGCACCTCCACGTCGAAGACATGGTAGGGACGCGAGCCGCCGCCTCCCGCGAACACTCTGGTGTCCCATCGTTCCCGGAGCACGACGATGGGCGCGCCGCTCGTCAGATCGATGTACTGATGTTGAGCACGGAGGCCCGCATGGACGCGGCCGCTCCAGACACGATCGAGCGACGCGGCCTCGACGCGGCCCTTGCCGTCGCCCATGTTCCAGAAATCCGGCTCGCGCCCCTGGAACGCCGTCTTCGTCCAGGCGAACCAGATCCCGTGGTGATGGCGGTGATCCGCCGGGTAGTCGCCGGTCACGATCCGGCCGGACGGCGTGCGCACGGGGTGGAGGTACCCGCCGCGTTGGAAGATCGGCTTGATGTCGCCGGCGGGCAGCCTGCCGGCTCCTCCGACGTAATCGAGCACGGGACGTCCGCCCGCCGAGAACCCGACGTTGTGATCCTGTCGGTCGGCCGTCATGCCCTCGGGATCGTGGGGTGTCTCGACGATCTGAAAGAGGCGCGACTCGCCGGCTGAGAGCTCGGGCACGATCGACCACGCCGTGCCGGCCGCGTCGATCTGGAGCGGCGCCGATCGTCCCGACGGATCACGGAGCGTATAGACGGCGCCGTCGCGCACTCCCTCGAGCGGGAACGAGACGATCGTGCCGCGCCGCGCGACCGAGCCTGCTGCGATCTCGATCTGGCGCGCCGGTCGAGCGCTCTGAGCCTTCAGGCCGTGTGGGGCTCGCCCGAACGCTACGGCCGCTCCGAGCGCCAGTGCCACGCCGACGTGCAAGGTGGGTTGGCGCATGAGTGAACTCCCGGCTTCCAATTCCCAACTCCCAACTTCCCGGACCTTTTGGGAGTTGGAAGTTGGAACTTGGGCGTTGACACGGCCCTCGAAGCTTGTCCCGAAACGTCGCATATCATATATGATCCCGCCCGGCGAGTCCGGCACTCCTTTATTCTCGTGCCGCGCCCCGGGAGCCGCCCATGGCGAAACCTGTCCTTGCCCTCACCGGCACTCAGCAGACGCTGCTCGTCGTCCTGCGCACGCTCATCGGCTGGCACCTCGCCTACGAGGGGTACTTCAAGCTGCTTCACCCGGCCTGGAGCCGTTCCGGCAACCCCATCGAACGCTTCACCTCCATCGGGTATCTGAACAGCAGCGGCGGCCCCCTCGGAGAGCTGTTTCGCGTGCTGGCCAGTCCTTCGTGGGCACCGTGGCTCGACACCGGGGTTCCGCTTGCGCTCCTGGTTGCGGGCCTCCTCCTCATGCTCGGATTCTTCACCCAGCTGGGCTGCGCCCTTGCGTTGCTGCTCTTGGCGACGTTCTATCTCTCGGCGATTCCGCTCCAGGGCTTCCCCGAGCCGCACGCGGAGGGCACCTATCTGATCGTGAACAAGAACCTCATCGAGGCCGCCGCCGTCTGCGTGCTTCTCGCGTTTCGCACGGGACGCATCGCCGGGCTCGACTGCCTGCGAGGCCGTGCCACGCCGGCGCCGCTTCGGACCGAGGGGGCGGCCGCATGACGCTCAGGCTCGCGTCGCGCGCGCTTGCCGGCGATCGCCGGCACGTCACGAAGCAGCGGTACGTCTACAGCACGCTGCGCGCCGCCATCCTCCGGTGCGAAATGGCACCGGGCGAGCGGCTCGTCATCGACGATCTGGCGCGCAGCCTGGACATCAGCATCATTCCCGTGCGCGAAGCGCTGCGGATGCTCGAATCGGAAGGGCTCGTCGTCAACATCGCCCACGTCGGCGCGACCGTCGCTCCTGTTTCGCGCCAGTCGATCGTCGAGGTCTTCACGATCCTCGAGGGCCTCGAAACCGTTTCGGCCCGCGCGGCAGCCGGCTGCGCCTGCGACGCCGACATCGCGGTGCTCGACGAGACGGTCACGGCGATGGACCGCGCGCTGGAAGCGGGGCGGCAGGACGCCTGGGCCGAGCTGAACACGCGCTTCCACCTCGAGATCAGCCATCTCTCCTCGATGCCCATGCTCCACCAGATGCTCCAGCGGGCGCTCGATCACTGGGACCGTGTCCGGAGGCACTTCTTCAGCGGCGTGTTCACGCACCGCGCAGAGACCGCACAGCGGGAGCATCACGAGATCGTGGAAAACGTCCGGATGCGGCGAATCGACGATCTCGAGCGCATCATGCGTGCGCACAACCGCGGGGCGCTCGCCGCATATACGGCCTATCTCGACGCATCCGAAGCGCAACGGGACGGCGAATCACACCCGTGAGCGAGTTCCCGCGGGTTGCCGCGTTCAAGACGCCGGCCGCGTTCCGGCGCCATCTCGACTCTGCCGGAATAGACTTGCGCTTCGACGACGAGCTCGCGCCGCCGGGGTCGTCGCCGCTCGGGGCGCCGCTGACGGTTGACGGCATCCGCGTCGGCAACCGCTTCTGCATCCTGCCGATGGAGGGCTGGGACGGCACGGCCGATGGAGCGCCCGGCGAGCTGACGGTACGGCGCTGGAAAAACTTCGGCCGGAGCGGCGCGAAGCTGATCTGGGGAGGCGAGGCGGTCGCCGTCTGCTTCGAGGGCCGCGCGAACCCCAATCAGCTCGTCCTCGTGGATGCCACGAAGAAAGCGCTGGCCGCGCTGCGCGCGACGCTCGTCGGAGAGCACGTCTCCCGCTTTGGCGATGCCGGAGATCTGTACGTGGGTCTTCAGCTCACGCACTCGGGTCGGTTCTCGCGCCCCGCCGCCAAGGACAGGCCGGAGCCGCTCACGGCCTACGCGCACCCGCTGCTCGACGCCCGGTTTCCACGCGGCGTCCGGATCCTCTCCGACGACGAGATGGAGCGGCTGGCGGGTGAGTTCGTTCGCGCGGCCCGCATGGCCGCCGACATCGGGTTCGATTTCGTCGACGTGAAGCACTGTCACGGCTATCTGCTCCACGAGCTGCTGAGCGCCAACGCACGCGCCGGGCGCTACGGCGGAAGCCTCACGAACCGGACACGCTTTCTGCGCGACGTCATCGACGGCATACGGTCGGAGGCGCCGGGTCTGGGGGTTGCCGTGCGTCTCTCCGTGTTCGACACGGTGCCGTTCCGCAAGGGCTGCCTCGGCCTGGGCGAGCCCGAAGCGGAGGCGTCGGGCTACGAGCACGCCTTCGGCCTGCTCCGGGACGAAGCGATGGACGCTGCGCTCGTCGAGGCACGCTGCGTGCTGGGCATGCTGCAGGCCCGCGGCGTGCGCTGGATCTGTACGACGGCGGGGAGCCCCTATTACTCTCCGCACATCCAGCGTCCGGCGGCGTTCCCGCCGATCGACGGGTACGAACCGCCGGAGGATCCGCTCAGGGGCGTCGCGAGACAGATCGATGCAACCGCGCGGCTGAAGGCGGCGTTCCCCGATCTCGTGTTCGTCGGTTCGGCCTACTCCTACCTTCAGGAGTGGCTGCCGCACGTTGCCCAGTTCAACGTGCGTCAGGGGCTGACGGATTTCGTCGGCCTCGGGCGGATGGCGCTGGCGTATCCCGATCTGCCAGCCGACGTCCTGAGCGGATCTCCACTCAGGCGAAAAGCCATCTGCAGGACGTTCAGCGACTGCACGACGGGTCCGCGGATGGGGCTCGTTTCAGGCTGCTACCCGCTGGACCCGTTCTACGCGGCGCATCCCGACGGTGTCCGGCTGCGCGACATCAAGGCGGGTGCACGACGATGACCAGCACGAGCCCTTCGCGCTATCACCAGATCTTCGCCGTGGTCACGGCCTTCCTGGCGCTGTTCGCCATCGTCGGCTTCGCGCTGTACGGCCTGCCGAGGTTCTATCCGTTCTTCGTGCAGGAGCTGGGA
>DATIEW010000604.1:0-4952 GCA_035455585.1 Vicinamibacterales bacterium
GTGCCGAGAGGCGAGCCTCGAGCGGCCCATGTTGGGCCGCCGGCGCTATCCGCGCCAGCAGCCGCACCCAGAAATGACGCTCCGACGTCAGCAGCGATCCGCCTTCGGGCTGCCAGCGTGGCATGATCCGGGGCAGCGATCGCAACGGCAGCGTCACGTCGGTCTGCGGAAAAAACCCGCCTTTGGACAGGCCCCGGAACCCCCGGGCGGTCACGCCGACCACGAGGGCTGGAACGCCGTTCACCCGGATGGCGCGGCCGACGGTCGACGCCTCGCCGCCGAAGGCCCGCATCCAGAACCCGTGGCTGATGACCACAGCCATCGGCTCAGCAAGGGTGTCGTCGGCGGCATCCAGCGCACGGCCGAGCGCCATGCCGGGCTGCAGTACGGAGAAGTAGCGTCCATCGGCCATGAGCCCGCCTGCCAGCACGGCCGGCCGGTCGTCGAACGAGACGCCGAGACCCCGGACGAAGTTGAATCCTGCGATGTCGATATCGTCGTCCGCTAGGTCGCGAATCGCCGCATAGAGTGGATAGCTGTAGTTGCTGCGGTAGCTGCGGCCCGTCGCCGGATCCGTGTGCCCGCTGGAGCTGATATTGCTGATGCGCGTCGTCCCCCCGCCGTCGTGCCAATACACGAGCGCGAGCTCGTCCGGGCTCCGCACCGGCATCGGGTCGAACAGCAGCACGCGAATGACGCTGTAGATGGACGTGTTCGCGCCGATGCCGATCGCCAGCGACGCGATGGCGACGGCGGTGAACACGCGGCTTCTGCCCAATACGCGCGCGACGTACTTCAAGTCGCGAAGAATTCCACCAATCATCGCGATACCTCACCGGTCATTTGACGACGCGCGCGGCCGATGAGTTGGTGGGGTCCCGCCGCCGGTCGGCTACTCTTCCCCGCTGACGCAGAGGAGCAGCCGCCGCGGCCAGAGGGGCGTCCTGTCCGCCCTTTGGCGGGGGACGCAGGGACGAGATCCCCCCACGCCACGCCCAGCGAGACGTGCTCACTCCTCGCGTAGAGCGAGGATCGGATCGACGCCCGCCGCGCGCCGGGCCGGCACCGAGCCGGCCGCAACGGTCGCGGCCACCAGCACCAGCAGCGCGCCGGCGATGCTGGCCGGATCCTGCGGACCCAGCCCGAAGAGCATCGACGACACCAACCGCGTCACTGCGATGGCGCCTGGCAGGCCCAGCGCCACGCCCAGGGCCACGAGAGCGATCGACTCCCTCAGGAACATCCACTCGATCGCCCGCGGCCGAGCGCCCACGGCCAATCGAATTCCGATCTCCCGCCTCCTCCGCGCAACGCTGTAGGCCATGACGCCGTACAGCCCGACCGTGGCAATGAGCAGCGCGAGGACGCCGAAGGCCGTGGATACCTGCGCCACCAGGCGCTCGATCACGAGCGTGCGATCGACGATCCGGCTGAACGGCACGACGTTCGCCAGCACGAGCCCGGGGTCGATCGACCGCGCTACGCTGTGAAGCTGACCAGCCACGGGTCTCGGGTCACTAGAGGTGCGGATCGCGAACCGGACGATGGGCGTGCCGCCCATCTGACGATAGGGACGGTAGTACATCGCCGGGGCCTCGTCGCGCAGGCTGATCCACTTTGAATCCTTCACGACACCGACGATCTCCATGGGTTCGCCGGCGAACGTCCCGCTGTCGCGAAAGAAACGGCGGCCGAGCGGATCGTTGCCGGGAAAGAACCGCTCCGCGAACGACTCGTTCACGATCGCGACAAGCGGTGCGCGCGCGTGGTCGGATGGTGTGAAGTCGCGGCCGGCGACAATCGAGTTGCCCATCGCCCGCAGGAATCCGGGCGTGATCCGCTGCTCGATCATGGGGAACCGCTCGGGCCCGCCGGGGAAGCCGATGTTGAACTCGATTGCGCCGGCAAGCTGTCCGACGTTGCTGAACGCCGCGACCTCCACGCCCGGCAGGGCCGCGATTCGGTCACGGAGCAGCTCGAGCTTCTCATCCCGCTGGTCGTCGTCGGTTCCCGGCGGCCGGACGTCGGCGACGAGCAGCCGGTCTTCGATGTAGCCCGCATCCTGCCCGCGCAGGTTCTGCAGCGTACGGAGGAACACGCCGGCCACGATGAGCAGCGCCGTGCACATCGCGACCTGGCTGACGAGGAGACCGCGCCTCAGCCAGCTTCGGCCCGCTTCGCCTGAACCCGCGCCGGACTTCAGATCTCCAGGGACGATGTGGCCCGTGGACCGCAGCGCCGGGGCGAAACCGAAGAGCAGCGCGGTGCCGCCCGTGAGCAGCGTCGCGAAGATCAGCACCCGCGCGTCGAGCACCAAGCGGAGATTCGGCAAGGCCAGCGCGTCGTCCGGCGGCAGATACGCCAGCAGCGCGCCGCTGATCCAGTGGGCGACGCCGATGCCAAGCACACCGCCGATGGCCGAGAGGACGAACCCCTCGGTCAGCAGCTGCCACACGATTCTCGCCCTCGAAGCGCCGATGGCCGCGCGCACCGCCAGTTCCCGCCCTCGGGCCACCGCGCTGGCCAGCATGAGATTCGCGAGATTCGCGCAGGCAATCAACAGCACGACGGCCACCACCAGAGAGACCAGCAGCAGAGGTCTGGAGAGCGTCTGCCGGAGGGTCGAGTACCCGACCGCACCCGGCACGAACTGGACGCGGCGGCCCAGAATTGCGCTCGCCTCGAGCGAGGCCTGCGCTGGCGTCATGCCGGGGGCGAGCCGGCCCATGATCCGCATCCATCGGCCGCGAACGCGATCCCGATCGTCCGGCGCCACGAGCTGGTCGATTGGCACCCAGATGTCCACGGGCGTGTCGATGTCGATTCCCCGGAATCCCCTGGCCGCTATGCCCACGACCGTGAACTCCCGGCTGCCGCGGCGAAACCTCGAGCCGATTGCGGAGGGACTCCCGGCGTACTGGATCCGCCAGTAGTCTGCGCTGAGCACCGCGATCGGGGCGTCCCCTGGAGCGGGACCGGGCTCGTGAAAAACCTGCCCGCCGAGGGCTCTCACGCCGAGCACATCGAAGAAGTTGTCCGAAACGAGCTGAACGACGGCACTCCGCCGTTCGCCGTCGATATCGATGTCGCCGGCGCGCGAAACGTCCGCGCCGGCGAAGACGCCCGACAGCGCGCGGGCCGCCGGCCGCAGCGTGTCGTGCGTCGCGAGCGTGAACGCCTCGAACGTGTACGGCACGTCGGCCCGATGCTCGACCAGACGGACCAGTTCCCCGGGAGCCGCCACCGGGAGGTGGCGGACGATCAGTGCGTCATACAGGCTGAACATCGCGGTGGCGCCGCCGATGCCGAGCGCCAGCGTCACGATCGCGGCGAGGGAGAACGCGGGTCGGCGCCGGAGCAGGCGTCTCGCATAGCGAACGTCCTGGCCCATGCGCCCGATCCAGGCCCAGCCCCGCGCGCCGCGAATGGCCTCCTCGAGGACAGCGGGATTCCCCAGTTCGAGGCGGGCCGCGCGCCGCGCCTGGTCGTCGTTCAGGCCCGCGGCGCGGCCCTCGTCGATCTCCTGCTCGAGATGAAATCGAAGCTCCTCGCGGATTTCGTCCTCGTGCCGCCGCCGGAGGGCGAGCCAGCGCAGCCGATTCAGGTATCGCCTCATCACGTCTCTCCGTCTGCCGGCGCCAGGATCAGGCCGACGGCGCGGGCGAATGTCTCCCACCGGCTGCGTTCGGCCGCCAACTGCCTCCGGCCGCGCGGCGTCAGCCGGTAGTACTTCGCTCGCTTGCCCCGGTCCGAGTGCGCCCACGACGCCGCGATCCACCCCTGCGACTCCAAACGGTGCAAGGCCGGATAGAGCGATCCGGTTTCGACCTGCAGCAGCTCGTCGGACGTACGCCGGATGTGTTTCGCGATGGCATGGCCGTGGCGGGGACCGAACACCAGCGTGCGGAGGATCAGGAGATCGAGCGTGCCCTGGAGCAGCGGGAGGCGCTGGGGCGCCGGTTTCATTGCGTAGACATTCTACGCGTGTTTCTGTAGAGTGTCTACCTTCCGGTCTCTCCGGCCGGGATGAATCCACGACATCTCGGGAGAGCCGATCGTTTTACGATGGCCGGCCATCTCCATCACAGGACAACGCCGCGGACGGCTACGCAATCAAGCACGCGCGCCATGGCGTTTCGGCCGGCTCGACCATCACCAGGTTCCGGCAGCTGGTCTTCAGTCTCGCCGCAGGACCGTGGCCACGTCGACATGCGTCGCGCGCACGGCCGGCGGCACCGTGGCCGCCACCGCTGCGAGCATGACAGCGATCGCCACGGCTGCCAGCGTTACCGGATCGCTCACCGGAACGCCGTACAGCCGCGCGGAGAGCACCTGCCCGAAGACCAGCGCTGCAGCCAGTCCGAGGCCCAGTCCGAGACCGACGAAGGCCAGGCTCTCGCGGAGCACGAGCCCCGCGAGACCCGCCGTCGTCGCACCCATCGCGATGCGGACGCTCAGCTCCCGGCTGCGGCGCGCGACGTTGAACGCAGAAAGGCCATAGACGCCGATGATGGCAAGAACGAACGCCAGCGTGGCGAACGCCGAGAGGACCATGGCGCTCTGGCGCTCGGGCGCCACTGCGCGGCTCAGCGCATCGCCCAGATTGAGCTCTCCGACAATAGGCGGCGCCTGTCCATCGCGGAGTGTCTGCCGCATCACCGCGAGCGGATTGGGCCCACCCGGACCGGCGCGAGCGGTCAAGTACATGCCCGAGCTGAACATCTTCGGCACGCGCGGGAATGGGATGTACATGAGCGGCGCGCGGGACTCGCGGAGGCTCTCGTACTTGACGTCGCCCGCCACGCCGACGACCTCCCACCGGGGACCGCCGCGCCGCGTCGTAATGAACCGACCAACCGCCGATCCATCCGGCCAGAATCGATCCGCCATCGCCTGGCTCACAACGATCACCGATCCGTGCGTCCAATCCCGATTCTCGAAGAACCGTCCTT
>DATIEW010000605.1:0-2172 GCA_035455585.1 Vicinamibacterales bacterium
CTACGCCACGGGGAACCTGCGCCGCCTCACGAACGACAAGTTCGGCGACCTGCAGCCGTCGTGGTCACCCGACGGCCGGACGATCGCCTTCGCGACGGAGCGTGGAGAGACGACGGATCTCGATCTGCTGAAGTTCGGGCAGTGGCAGATCGCTCTATATGATCTGGCGACCGGAGGCGTGACCGTGATTCCGGCCCAGGATGGCCTGAACATCAATCCCCAGTGGGCGCCGGACGGCAAGTCGATCGCATTCGTCTCGGACCGCACGGGGATCGCGAACATCTTCCTGTACGACTTCGCGGCGAAGGAGCACTACCAGCTCACCAACGTGATCGGCTCGGTGAACGCGATCACCGAGTACAGCCCCGCGATCACCTGGGCGCGCGGCGCCGACAAGCTCGCGTTCACGTACTTCGAGAACGGCGACTACACGGTCTGGATGACCTCCAATCCGCGCCAGCTCAAAGGGGAGCCGTTCCGGCCCAGGCCCGCGGCCGTCGTCGCTCAGCGCGACAGCGGCGCCGCCGATGGTGACGACATGCGGCAGCGTGCGAACGACATGCTGCGCGCGATCGAGACCGCGAGCCGCGCCGCCGACTCCACGCAGGGATCCGCGACCGAGACAGCGTCGCTGTACCGCTCGACCACCGGGATCCGTCCTTCGGCCGACGCGCCGGCCTCGTCGGAGCGCACCGGCGCCGGGGCGCCCATCAGCGTGGCCCAGTTGCTCGACAGCGCCAACCTCGCGCTGCCCGACACCACGAAGTTCCTCGAGTACGACTACAAGGTGGGGTACCAGCCCGAGGCCATCGCGCGGCCCAGCATCGGCTACGCACAGGACAACTATGGTCGCGGCCTCTACGGTGGTGCCGGCGTCATCCTCAGCGACCTGCTGGGCAACAACCGCGTCATTCTCGCCGGCCAGGTGAACGGGCGGCTCAGCGAGGCGTATTTCCTGGGCGGCTACACCAACCTCGCCAACCGGATTCAGTACAGCCTCGGCGTGTCGCAGACGCCGATCTTCCTGCCGGTAGCCGCGCTGGAGACGCCGTTCGGCGACGGATCCGCGCGCGCGATCCAGGAGTTCGAGATCTCGCGCTACATCCTCCGCGAGGCGTTCGCGGTGGCCATGCGGCCGTCGAACCGCTTCACGCGCGCCGAATTCGGCGTTGCGGGCGTGAACGTGGCCCGCTCGACCGCGTTCCTGTCGCGCCAGGTGGACTACCTCCTGGGCTTCGCGACCGATTTCCAGGTCGATAGCGTCAGGAACTACCGGGGCCTGAACTACATCGCGCCGTACGTCGCGTGGGTCTCGGACAACACCCTGTTCGGCTACACGGGACCCATCGCGGGGCGGCGCTACCGTCTGCAGTTCCAGCCGGTGATGGGCGGCTTGAACTGGATCGACTACTCGATCGACTACCGGCGCTACGTCCCGATCCTGTTCAATTTCCTGACCGTGGCCTGGCGCGCTCAGGCCAGCCTTTCGGTGGGAAATGACGAGGCGGACTTCCTGAAGTACATCGGTCGGGCGGATTTCGTGCGCGGCTACGACCGTCAGTCGTACGGCTCCCAGGTCTGCGGCGGCCTCTTCGGGAATTCGAGTGCCGCGTGCTCCGCAACGGAGTTGCTGGGCAGCCGCTTCGCGCTCGCGAACGTCGAGCTGCGATTCCCATTGGTGCGCCGCTTCGATCTTGGCGTGATCCCGATTTCGTTGCCGCCCGTGGACGGCCTCGTGTTCTACGACATGGGACTCGCGTGGACCGGGGGGCAGGACGTCTCCTTCTCACGCCCGGACAACTACGACGAGGATCTCCACCGGTATCCGCTGCGAAGCTACGGGCTCGGCATCCGGCTGAATCTGTTCGGCCTCGCACTGGTCCGCTGGGACTACGCGATTCCACTCGATCGGCCGAATCGCCGGGGCTACTGGATCTGGACCCTGGGGCCGAGCTTCTGACCGGGCGCGAAGTGCCGTGACGGAAACGGCACGAGGGCGGGGAGCGAGAGGGCGTCGCTCCCCGCCCTCGTCGCCTTTCTGTCGCAACCGCCTCGCATGTGGGGAGCACGTTCCCTAGTTTTCGTCCGTGCTGGGACGATGCATCGCGCTCGTGCTTCTGGCCCTCGCGGCCTGCGCCGGCGACCCCGATCCCCGGGGTGAAACGCCGGTGG
>DATIEW010000606.1:0-3980 GCA_035455585.1 Vicinamibacterales bacterium
CCTGCGCCCCGCTCCGCTCGCGTGGCTCGCGTCGCTGCGCTCGCTCGCCGCTGCATACTCCCGGCGGTCGGCGTTCATTTACGCGGCCATCCGAGCCTCCCGTCATTCATCACCAGGGGACTTCGTCTCCCGGAGCCCCTGACACGCTCGCTCGCAGGGGCCCCTGCGCCCCGCTCCGCTCGGGTGGCTCGCGTCGCTGCGCTCGCTCGCCGCTGCATATTCCCGGCGGTCGGCGTTCATTCACGCGGCCATCCGAGCCTCTCGTCATTCATCACCGGGGGACTTCGTCCCCCGGACCCTCTGACACGCTCGCTCGCAGGGGCCCCTGCGCCCCGCTCCGCTCGCGTGGCTCGCGTCGGCGCGCTCGCTCGCCGCTGCATATTCCCGGCGGTTGCCGTTCATTCAGACGATCTCACCACTCGTCATTACGGCTTCTGCCGTCCCCAATCCAGCACACCCATCCGCCAGACGTAGACGTAGCCGGTCAGGAGAATGCCGAAGAAGATCACGACCTGGAAGAAGCCGAACCAGCCGAGGTCGCGAATCGCCATCGCAAAAGGATAGAGAAACGCCACCTCGATGTCGAAGAGCAGGAAGATCATCGCGACGAGATAGAACTTGACCGGATGGCGCTCCCGGGCATCGCCCACCGGCGGCATGCCGCATTCGTAGGGAGCCAGTTTCTCCGGGGTCGGGTTCTTCCGGCGCACCAGGTGCGAGACGACGATGTTGAAGATGCCAAACCCGGCGCCGAGCCCGATCATGATGAGGATGGGAACCCAGCCGTGCATGCGCTCCTCGGGTGGTGCCCCCCGCAGCTTGTGAATCTTTTCTCAAGCTCGGGCAAAAAATTACGCCCGGACCGGCCGGACGCGCGACGGCAAGGACGATTCGCACGCCTGCCGTCTGAACACCGCATGCTACCACAAGGACCCCATCCGGACATGCGGTCCCACATTGACGCGAGGCGCGGCCATCGTCGTCGTCCCGCCCCGGCGAGTCTGGCGTCCGACGTGCGCCGATGAAACAATTGTAACGAGCTCGTGTCCCGACACTGGATGGCCGACCGGCGCACTCGCATCGCATGGTTCAGTCCGATGCCGCCGACCCGCTCGGGCGTAGCCGCGTGCAGCGCCGAGCTGGTCGCGCGGCTCCGCGAGCGATGGGAGATCGATGCCTTCGTCGGCACGGACGTCCCGCGCCTGGACGGCGTCCGCTCCGCGCACGACTTCGTGTGGCTCAACCGCCAGCGGCCGTACGACCTCGTCGTCCATCAACTGGGTAATTCCCGGCACCACGAGTTTCAGTGGCCTTACCTCGTTCGATACCCCGGCCTGCTCGTCCTGCACGATGGGCACCTCCACCATGCACGAGCCGCGGGGCTCCTCCGGGCGGGAAGAGACGGCGACTACCGGCGGGAGTTCGCGTGGAACCACCCGGAGGCCAGCCCGGATCTGGCCGAGCTGGCCGTGTCCGGCTTCGACACCCATCTCCACTACCTCTGGCCCATGATTCGCCTCGTCGTGCGGCGCTCGCGTCTGGTGGCGGTCCACGCGCCGGCGCTGGCGCGCATGATCCACGAACAGATCCCGGAGGCGGCCGTGGAGGCCATCCATCTTGGCCACGGCCGGATCCAGCCGGCGGAGCTGTGCCGCCTCGCGCGTGAGCACGTCCGGGCACGGCATGGCATCGCTGGCGACGCCATCGTCTTCGGGTGTTTCGGGGGGCTGTCGCCCGAAAAGCGCGTGCCGCAGATTCTCGGCGCCTTTGGGGCAACCCTCGCGCACGAGCCGCGCGCGCACCTCCTGCTCGCGGGTGCCGCCGTCCCTCACTACGACGTCGTGACCGATGTGCAGCAGCGCGGCCTCGGGCCGCGCGTCACCGTGACCGGCTACCTCGAGACCGACGAGGACCTCGATGCGCACATCGCGGCATGCGACGTGGCGTTGAACCTGCGGTGGCCGACGGCGCGCGAGATATCCGGTCCGTGGCTGCGGTCGATGGCGGCGGCAAAGCCCACGATCATCATCAGCCTGAGACACCTCGTGGACGTGCCGGCGCTCGATCCGCGGACATGGCAGGCGCATGCGGCGGCCGGGGAAAGGCGGAGCACGGACGCCGCCGGGATCCAGCCTGTCGCCGTGGCGCTCGACATCCTGGACGAAGAGCACTCGCTGCGGCTCGCCATGCGGCGGCTCGCCCGGGACGCCGACCTGCGCGACTCGCTGGGACGCGCGGCGCAGGCCTATTGGAAGGAGCACCACAGCGGCGAGCGGATGCTCGAAGACTACCTTCGCGTAGTGCCGGCGGCGATGTCCCGTCCGGTGCCGCACGTCGATCTGCCGCCGCATCTGATCGACGCCGGGCAGCGGCGCCTCGAACTCATCCTCGAGCGGTTCGGCCTGCCTTCGCCTTTGAGGTAGACTTTGACGATACGCGTCAACGGCGAGCCCCGCGAGATCGCCGCCCCGATGACACTGAGCGCCCTGCTCGCCGCCCTGGACGTGGATCCGCGGCGCGTCGCCGTCGAACACAACCTCGTGGTGGTCAAGCGCGATCGCTATGATTCGGTGATCGTCCAGGCGGGCGACGAGGTCGAGATCGTGAACTTCGTCGGCGGCGGCTGAACGGGCTGAGGATACACGCGGTGTCAACGATTCTCTCTTAAGAGTGGCAGACATGGCTGCGGATGCGCTCGTCATCGCAGATCGGACATTCGGCTCGCGTTTGATCGTCGGCACGGGCAAGTACCCGTCGCACGGCGTGATGGCCGCGGCGCACGAGGCCTCGGGCGCGGAGATGGTGACGGTGGCCGTCCGCCGCGTGAACCTGGCGGACCGGAGCCGGGAATCGCTCCTCGACTACATCGACACGTCCCGCATCTTCATCCTGCCGAACACGGCCGGCTGCTACACGGCGGAGGATGCGATCCGGACGGCGCGGCTGGCCCGGGAGGCCGGCCTCTCGAACTGGGTCAAGCTCGAGGTAATCGGCGACGAGCGGACGCTGTTCCCCGATAACGTCGCATTGCTCGAGGCCACGCGGGTGCTCGTCGCCGAGGGCTTCGTCGTCCTGCCCTATACGAACGACGATCCGGTCGTGTGCCGGAAGCTCGAGGAGGCGGGGGCGGCGGCGGTGATGCCGCTCGGAGCGCCCATCGGGTCGGGCCTGGGCATCCAGAACGCGAACAACATCCGGATCATCCGCGAGCAGGCCAGGGTGCCGGTCATTGTCGATGCCGGTGTCGGCACCGCGTCGGACGCGGCGATCGCGATGGAGCTCGGCTCCGACGGGGTGCTGATGAACACGGCCATCGCCCTGGCGCGCGACCCGGTCGCGATGGCCGCGGCCATGAAGCTTGCCGTGGAGGCAGGCCGGCTGGCCTATCGAGCGGGGCGCATCCCGCGCCGTTCCCACGCCTCGGCCAGCAGCCCGCTGGATGGACTGATCGCCGCCAGCGCGGCCTCAGGATCGACCGGCGCGTAATGGCCGAGCCGCTCGAGGAGACGCTGCGGCGGCTGGAGCAGGAGCGCTCGGAGGCAGATCGCCGCTACAACGACGCGCTGACAGCCGTCGATCGCGCACTGCCGACCGTCGCCGGCCTGCCCGCACCGGTCCTGGCACTCGACGATCGCCAGCTCGCCCCGCTCAACGACGCCTGGAACACCGTTCCGGGCGCTCCCGCTGCACGCGGCGTCAAGGGGCGCCTGGCCGCGGTCGTCTGGCGCGTCGTGGGGCGGTACCTCCAACGCCAGCTCACGTTCAACTCGCTGCTCGTCGATCACCTGAACCGGGACGCCGCCGCCGCGCGCCAGGCGCACCGGGCCGCTGAGGAGGCCAGGTCCGCGCTCGAGTCACGTCTGGCCGGACTCGTCGAGTTCAACGCCAGGCTGATCGGCTGTCTGCAGCAGATTACCCCCTACGTGGACACGAAGGATCGCAGCGCCGCCAGCGGCGCGATCGTGCTCAACAGGGCGCTC